>CAYOOS010000016.1:0-21916 GCA_964405585.1 uncultured Acidobacteriaceae bacterium
ATGACGTGCGAGGGTTTGACCCGATGGAAGGGAAGGCCGGCCTGGCAGATCCATTTCCGGCAAAGGCCGGACAAGCCCAACACCATCAAATGGTACCGGCGCGGCGACGGTCCTTCTTATCCGGTTGCGCTCAAGGGACGCGCATGGATTTTAGCTGACAGTTTCCAGATTGCCCGGCTGGAAACCAATTTGATCGCCCCGGTGCCTCAAATCAAGCTCATTGCCGATCATACGGCGATCGAGTATGGACCGGTGCGCTTCCAAACTCCTGACGTGGACATGTGGCTGCCACAGACGGCGGAAGTGTATTTCGATTGGCGAGGGCAGCGCATGCATCGGCGCCATAGCTTCAGCAATTATTTGCTCTTTTCCGTGGATGAGAAGCAACGCATCTCAGAGCCGAAAACGGAAAACTGAAAATCGCCGCGCCGAATACGGGACAGTTGTCCCCCACCACCGAATTGCACGCGCTGCTGGTAGGGTATTTACGAGACAGGTTCTAGTTCGACGAAGCCGCAGCCCAACACCTGATTAACGCAAACCGGAAGTAGAATCCCTTGCCATGTTGGCTGTCTGCCGAGACCAGGATACGTCAAAATCTAATATGCTCGGAAACTGATCTGTGGACCGGGTGCTGCTTCCTTCTGACAATCGTCGGTTCACCGCTCTTCAAACCGCAACAACTTATTCACACCTGCAGCCCCCGCAAATACGGCACGCTCGCCTTCATCTTTTCAAGGTCCATCTCGACAAAGTAGTTCTTCACCCCGCCCGTCTTCGCGGCAGTGAAAATCTTCTTCCAATCCAATGTGTCTTGTCCCACCGCCATGATCTTCTTCGTACTCGCGTTCCATCCCTGCACGTGCATCGAAATGAAGCGTCCCGGGTACTTCGTGAAATACTCCGCCGCGTCGTACCCCTCGCTGATCGTGGATACCTGGAACTGGAACTTCACCAGCTTCGGATCCAGCAGCTCCAACAGCACGTCATACGTCCGCTTCCCGTTCACCTTCGACAACTCAAAGCCTTCGTTGTGCAGCCCCTGCTGGATTCCTGCCTTTGCCGCTTCTGCCGCTAACTTGTTGTATTCATCCGCCGCTTTCTTCACATCGTCCAGCGTCGGCTTCTCCGGCCCGCTCAGGCTTGGCACGAGCATCTGCGTTAGTCCCACTTCCTTTGCCCACGCAATCCGCCCCGCCATATCCTTCCGAAGTTCATCCATGCCGAAGTGCGAACTCACGCAGCCCACTCCCGCATCGCTCAGAATCTTCTTCAGTTCCGCGCCCTTGTATTTAGCCAGTCCCGCGAACCCCGAATCCTCATACCCAACCGGCGAGCACAACTCAATCATTTGAAATCCCGCCGCAGCGAGGATCTTGATCGTCCCCGGAAAATCCTTCGCGATCATCTCCCGGACAGGCCACGTCTGGCACCCGATCGGCAAGCCCAGCGGATTCGCGCGTAGTTCCAGCGCGCCTGCGCCCAGCAAGCCCACCACCGCCGCCTGTGTCGCTGCAGTCTTGCAAAACTCTCTTCTTGAAATCTCACTCATCGACGCCTCCTTGCCCGCCTTCGCTAACAACTCCATCCCCGCTCAAGTGGGCATTTCCAAAATTGTTTTCTTCCATCCCTTGCCGCACTGCCAAAATCTTTACAACTCCCATCCGCTCCGCCGCTCCGGCCTCACAAGCTTCTGCCCAGCCTCGGAGTTAACCTTCAAGTTGGCGCGATCCCAAGCGAGTTTTTCTCCCACTTGTGTCGCCACATTTCCCAGCAGCAATGTCTCTGTCACCTTCCCTGTAAACTCGAAACTCGCGCCGGGTTTCTCTTTCCCACCTTTGCAGGCCTCCAGCCATTCCCGTTCGTTGCCGGGTGATCTCGGCAAAGTCTTGGCCGGCTGCTTGTAACTGTTCATCTTCGCGTCTGGAATCAGCTTCGGGCTTCCTCCGCTGAACGAGCAAAGAATCTTTCCCCGGTCTCCTATGAACAACAGCCCTTCCTCCTCATCGCCCTCTCCCTTCAGCGGACGCCCTTCTTCCAGTTCCTCCGGCCGTTCCGGCTTCAGCCCACCGTCATACCAGGTAAATTTCACGGGCGGCATGTCGCCACGCGCCCCAAACTGGTAGCGCACAATCGAAGCTTGTGGGAAAGTTTCCGGAAAGCGTTCGGTGGAACTCGCTTCCACGCTCACCGGCGCATCCAGCTTCAACACACGGAAAATCGTATCGAAGCTGTACGAGCCCATGTCGCCCAGCGCCCCGCATCCGAAGTCGACCCAACCCCGCCAGGAAAACGGCAGGTACACGTGATTGTAAGGGCGTTCCGGTGCCGGCCCCAGCCACAAGTTCCAATCCAATCCCTCTGGCACTGCTTCCACTTCCTTCGGCCGATCCACTCCTTGTGCCCAGTAAGGACGGCTCGACCAGTTCTTCACTTCTCGCACCGGCCCGATCGCTCCATCCCATATCCATTCGCAAAGCAACCGTGTAGCTTCCGAAGCCTGGTTTCCCACGGCAATCTGCGTCGCCACGCCGGTTTCTCGCGCGATTTCCGCCATCCGCCGCGCTTCATAAATCGTGTGCGTCAAAGGCTTCTGGCAAAACACATGTTTGTGTTTTTTCATCGCCGCGATGGACACCGCCGCATGCAAGTTGTCCGTAGTGCACACCACTACCGCGTCCAGGTCCTTCTGTTTCTCCAACATTTCTCTGAAATCGCTATAAGCCGCGCAGCCGCGAGATTCGCCAGAGCGCTTTTGTGTCCCGTTGTATCCGTCCACAATCTTCTGGCAAGGCTCGCGCCCCGCCACGCCGCTGGTTACGTGCAGAGCGTGCGTCAACTCAAGCGGCTCGTCCGGACTCAGCCAGTCCCATCCGCTGTCCACGCCCAGCAATTTCCGCACGGAATCGCGAAACTCGTAATTGCCCCATTGCGGGTAGTTCGCCGCGGATTTATTGCAATCGCACACCGCCACGCCCTGCACGTCGGGCTCTTTCAAGAAATGCAGCATCACGCGCAAGCCCTGCGCGCCGACGCCGACAAACGCAATATTCACTTTGTCGCTCGGCGGAACATATCCCACTCCGCCCAGCACTCTCCGCGGCACAATTGTCAATCCAATCGCCGCGGCCGCCGTTTGTCCAATAAACTTGCGCCGCGATACTCCGCCCTCATGCAAACTCCCAGCCTTTTCCCGATTCTTCACTGGCCCTCCCTGACCGCAGCCCACACCAACTCCGACCCCTTCGCTGCTCTCTGTCTTTTGCGTTGATTCATCTCCGGCCCAACAACCCATACTCTATTCCAAACTCTCCTCCGCGTCTGCAATTCTTTCCATCTCCCCAGCCCATCACCTCGTAGAAGCTCAATGTTAAAACGATACAATCATATGCAATTCCAAAAGCGCGGAAGTGCCTAATAGATTGCCCCCACCTCGAATCCCGGTTTGCTCCCTTAATTACGGCGTACAATTCCTTTTATGAATACACGACCCCTGACAATGCTGGCTGCCATGGCCCTTGCAACGGTCATCGCTACTCTGGCTGATGAACCATGGGTGGTCCGTGAGGATGGCGCCGGTCCAGTCAATATAGGCATGAGCCTCCCCCAACTGAACGCACTCCTCACCGAGAAATTTGTGGTGCCGGCCGCGAAAGATGATAGAGCCTGCTTCTACGTGACTCCAAAGAAGCAACGCAAATTGTCATTTATGATTTTGGATGGGCGGCTTGGACGTATTGACGTGGAGAAGGCTGGCGTTCAAACGTCGACTGGAATTCAGGTTGGTGACTCAGAAAAACATGCCTTGCAAATATACGGCCGTCGACTAAAGGTGGAACCACATAAGTACATCGATAACGGTCATTATCTAACCGCCAAGTCCGACGATGGAAAGTTCGGCATTCGATTTGAGACAGAAGATGGAAACATAACTAGGTATTACGCGGGACGATATGAAGCCATCCAGTACGTTGAAGGCTGTCTCTAATAGACCAAACAACTGCCCCGGCAAAATTCGCGATTGAGTTGTTGTCTGATATGCTGAGTTCTCTGGTTTGAGGCTACACTGATGGTCGTAGTTACCATCTCCGAATTCAGAGCTAAATGCTGCGCTCTGGTTGAAAGAGTGCGCCGCACTCACCAGCCCATTCGCATCACTCGCCGCGGGAAACCCATCGCTGAAATTGTTCCTCCGAGCCCCACGGTAAGCCGCGCCAAGCTGATCGGTTCCATGAAGGGTTCCTGCGAAATCCTCGGCGACATAATCTCTCCCGCCAACGATGAAGACGAATGGGAAGTCCTCCGCGATTAAAATTTCTGCCCGCCCCGTCATCTGCTCCTTCATCCTATGCCGCACCTGAGAACTCGCCACTTCTCTGCTAAACTGTTCGTTTGAACCATCAACAGAGAACCTCACCATGACCATCATCACCATCGAACACGCGGGCCAATTCGACTCCCAGGAAGTCACCATCCGCGGCTGGCTTTACAACCTCCGCGAATCCGGCAAACTTCTCTTCCCCATCTTTCGCGACGGCACCGGCATCATCCAGGGCGTCTGCTCCCTGAAAGAAAATCCCGAAGCCTTTGAGGCACTCAAAGGTCTCACTCAGGAATCCAGCGTCATCGTCACTGGGAAGATCCGCGCGGAGCAGCGCGCCCCCGGCGGCTTCGAAATCGGTGTCAGCAAAATCCAAATCGTCCAGAAAGTTCCGGACTCCACGCCCTTCCCCATCCAGCTAAAAGAGCACGGCGTCGATTTCCTCCTCGACCAGCGCCATCTCTGGATTCGCACGCCGCGTCAGGCCGCCATTCTCCGCATCCGCGCCGAAGCCGTCCGCTCCGCTCGCGAATTCATGGACTCGCAGGGCTATACACTTACTGATGCCCCCATGTTCACCCCCGCCGCTTGCGAAGGCACCAGCACCCTCTTTGAAGTGAACTACATCGATGACCAGAAGGCCTACCTCACCCAAAGCGGCCAACTCTACATCGAAGCCACCGCCATGGCGTTCGGCAAGGTCTACACCTTCGGCCCCACCTTCCGCGCCGAAAAATCCAAGACCCGCCGCCACCTCACCGAATTCTGGATGCTCGAGCCCGAAGCTGCCTACGCCGAACTTCCCGACATGATGGATCTCGGCGAAGGCCTCGTCAGTGCCATCGTGCAAGGCGTTGTCAAGAACAAGTCCCGCGAACTCGAAACTCTCAAGCGCGACATCAAGAAACTCGAAAACATCAAGCCGCCCTTCCCCCGCATCACCTATGAAGAAGCCGTCGCCGTCCTGCAAAAGCACGGGAATCTCGCGAAGTTTGGCGACGACTTCGGCGGCGACGAAGAAACCATCATATCCAACGAATACGACCGCCCCGTCATGGTCCACCACTACCCCACCGCCATCAAAGCCTTTTATATGCAGCCCGACGCCACCCGCCCCGACCTAGCTCTCTCCTTCGACATGCTAGCCCCCGAGGGCTACGGCGAAATCATCGGCGGCAGCCAGCGCATCCACGACTACGATCTCCTAGTTAAACGACTGAAAGAAAACAACTTACCAATAGAGTCCTTCCAGTGGTACCTGGACCTCCGCCGCTACGGCAGCGTCCCCCACGCAGGTTTCGGCCTCGGCCTCGAACGCACCGTCGCATGGATCACCGGCACCGAGCACATCCGTGAAGTCATCCCCTTCCCCAGGATGATTTACAGGGTATATCCTTAATACCGGGTAGATTCGGCAATTCGCGTAGTTCCTGCGTCCGCTGCAGTTCAAATTCAATGTTGAGCGTCCGAGTACGCTGGCTCTTGACGAGAATCGCTTTCTTCTCGCCACTTGCCACTCGTCACTCGCCACTTTCAGCAAATAGAGAACAGTCATGTCCCAGAAAATCCGCATTATCGGCGTTCCCATGGACCTCGGCGCCAGCCGCCGCGGCGTGGATATGGGGCCCTCCGCCCTTCGAGCTGCCGGACTGCAAGCCCGCATCAAGCATCTCGGTCTTCAAGTCGAAGACATCGGCAACATCATCGTGCAGCAACCCGAAGAAATGCCCGTCGGAGAGAAGCGCGCCAAGTATGTGGATGAAATCGCCGACACCTGCAAGGAACTGGGCCACGCCGTGCAAAAGTCCCTCGAAGAGGGCTACATGCCTCTCATCCTCGGCGGAGACCACTCCATCGCCGCAGGTTCCACCAGCGGCGTCGCCGCCCATTTCCGCAAGGAAAAAAAGCAGATCGGCTGCATCTGGCTCGATGCCCACAGCGACATGAACACTCCCGAAAGTTCGCCCTCCGGCAACGTCCACGGTATGCCTCTGGCGGGCATCCTCGGCTTCGGCGTTCCCGAACTCCACGACCTCTTCGGCTACAAGCCCAAAATCGAACCGCAAAATGTAGTCCTGGTCGGCGTGCGTGATTTGGATTCCCACGAAAAAAAGTTCATCAAGAAACTGGGAGTCAGAGCTTTCACCATGCGCGACATTGATGAGCGCGGCATGCGCGAAGTCATGGCCGACGCCCTCAAATACGCCATGGACGATACCGAAGGCGTCTCCGTCAGTTTGGACATGGATTTCCTCGACCCCAGCGACGCCCCCGGTGTCGGCACACCTGTCCGCGGCGGCGTCACCTACCGCGAAGCGCACCTCGCCATGGAAATGATCGCCGACAGTGAAGCCATGGTCTCCATGGAAATTGTCGAAATCAATCCCATCATCGACGAACACAACCGTACCGCCCTCCTCGGCGTAGAACTAGTCCTCTCCGGCCTCGGCAAAAAAATCCTCTAACCCCACCTTCTTCCTTTTTACTGTCTCGTATTTTTGTAGGGCCCATCCTTCTGAGGCGGGCCGGGTGCCCCAGGTAACGTTTTTTTTGCCTGGGGGGTTGCACTCTTCAATTTTCCGTTCCCGAGCTTCTCCCACCATTTCTTCCTCGATTCCCGCCGCCTTTTCCTGTGGTACACTCTCCCCTGCAAATCGCACGACTTTACTTCCGACTACCGAGTTACCGGCCAACCGATGCACGGAATCCTTTTGATACATGGAGGAAATATGTCCTTCCGGAGAAATCCCCTGTCCCTTCGCTGCTTCGTCCACCTGCTGTTGTTCCTGGCCGTCCTTCTTTGCGTTCCTCTCGCGAACGCGCAATCCAGCAACACCGCTCCGCTCCTGCGCAAGCCCACTGTCAGCCGCACACAAATCGCCTTCAGCTACGGCGGCGACCTTTGGATTGTGGATCGCAATGGCGGCGAAGCGCGCCGTCTCACCAGCGACGTGGGCATCGAGTCCGATCCGTACTTCTCCCCCGATGGTTCCCTCATCGCTTTCACGGCCGAATACGATGGCAATATTGATGTCTACGTCATGCCCGCCGCAGGTGGCACGCCCAAACGCCTCACCTCGCATCCCTATAGCGATCAGGTCGTCGGCTGGACCCTTGATGGCAAGCGCATTCTATTTCGCTCTTCTCGTAATAGCCCCGGCGGTTTCAATCGCATCTTCTCCGTTGGCGTCGAGGGCGGCTTCCCCGATGAACTCCCTCTGCCCATGGCCGAGGAATTGTCTTACTCTCCCGACGGCTCTCACGCCGCCTATGTTCCCTTCACTAATTTCCGCGAGAATTGGGATTTCCAGCGCGGCTTGAAGCATTATCGCGGCGGCACCGCTTCGCCCATATGGATCGCCAACCTCGCCGATTCTTCCATCGAAAAACTTCCCCGCAAAGACTCCAACGATTCCACTCCCATGTGGTTCGGCAATCGCATCTATTTCCTTTCGGACCGCAACGGCCCCGTCAATCTCTTCGCCTACGACACTTCTTCCAAGCAAGTCTCCGAAGCGATGCCCAGCAACGGCATGGACATCAAGTCTGCTTCCTCCGGCCCCGATGCCATCGTCTATGAACAGTTCGGCTCACTCCATCTCTTCGATCCCGCCTCCGGCAAACAACACGCCGTTGATATTCATGTCACGGGAGACTTCCCGGCCGTCCGCCGTCATTTCGTCAAAGCCGCCGAGCAGATTCAGAACGCCAACATCTCTCCCACGGGCGCTCGCGCCGTCTTCGAAGCTCACGGCGAAATCCTAACTGTCCCCGTCGAGCATGGCGATATCCGCAATCTCACCAACTCTCCGGCAGTCGAGGATCGCGATCCCGCGTGGTCCCCGGACGGCAAGTGGATCGCCTACTTCTCCGATGAATCCGGCGAATACGCTCTGCACTTGCGTTCACAGGATGGCCTCGGCGAGGTCCGCAAAATTTCTCTCGGCAATCCGCCCACCTTCTACTACTCCCCAACATGGTCGCCCGACAGCAAGAAAATCGCCTACAGCGACAAGCGCCTCAACCTCTGGTATCTCAACATTGATGGCGGCTCTCCCGTCCTCGTTGATACCAACACCTACGACGGTGCCAACTTTAATCAAGTCTGGTCTCCCGACAGCCACTGGATCGCCTACACGCGCCAACTCGATAGCGGCATCCACGCCGCTTTCATCTATGGTCTTGAGGACAAGACTCCTCATCAGGTCACCGATGGCATGAGCGATGTCGCTTTCCCCGCCTTTGACGCCAATGGCAAATATCTTTACTTCACTGCCAGCACCGACATCGGCCCCACCATGGCCAGCAGCATGGGCGCCTACAAAGTTCCTGTCACCCGCGCCGGCTACCTCATTGTTCTCCGCAAAGATCTGAATTCGCCTCTTGCTCCGCAAAGCGACGAGGAAAAAGTCACCTCGTCGTCTTCAGCCAAATCCGATGCTGCCGCTAATGATAAACCTGCCGCCGATCTCGATGATTGCAAGCCCGAAGCTGCACCAGGCGCCGCGGAACCGCCAAAGGATTCCGCCGCTAAAGACGCCGACAAGGACAAGGATAAAGAAAAGGGTAAAGACAAGGATAAAGGTAAGAACAAAGATAAAGACAAAGATGCCAAGGACAAGAAGGACAAAGACAAATCCAAGGAGCCCGCTCCTGTAAAGATCGATTTCGACAACATCGATCAGCGCGTCCTTTCCCTCCCCTTCCCCGTCCGCAATTACGGCGGTCTGCTCGCCGGAAAGACCCACACGCTCTACCTTCTGGAGGGTCCGCTGGTGGCTGACGGTTCCGGCAGCACCGGCCAAATCGTTCACAAATTCGATGTCTGCACCAGGAAAACAGACAAGCTCCTCGACGATATCGGCAACTTCTTCATCTCCTCCAACAACGAAAAAGCTCTGTATGAACAGCTGCCTGCGGGCAGCCCAGCTGGTGGCGGCAATGGCGGGCCCCCCCACGGCGCTTGGTTCATCAAGCCCGTTGATGCTCTCGGCAAACCCGGTGAACCAGGTAAGCCCGACGGCGCACTGAATCTCGAAGCCATGGAAATTGCCGTTGATCCCCGCGCCGAGTGGAATCAGATGTTCCACGAAACTCTCCGCATCGAGCGCGATTTTTTCTACGACCCCAATATGCACGGCGCCGACCTGAAAGCTCTCGCCGCCGCCTATCAGCCTTTCGTTGATAACGTTATGAGCCGCGTGGATCTGAACTACATCCTCGGCGACATGCTCGGTGAAATCACCGCCCAGCACGTTTACATTTCCGGCGGTGATCGCCCTGAAGTGAAACACGTCAGCGGCGGCTTGCTTGGAGCTGACTATAAAATCGAGAATGGACGCTACCGCATTGCCCACATTCTTCACGGCGAAAATTGGAATCCCGGTCTGCACGCCCCACTAACCGAGCCCGGTGTTGATGTCCACGAAGGCGATTATATTCTTGCCGTTGACGGTCGCGAACTCCTGGGCACCGACGAAATCTTCAGTTTCTTCCAGGAAACTGCAGGCAAGTCCGTGCAACTCAAAGTCGCCTCCGATCCCTCCGGTAAAGATGCCCGTGCTGTCACCGTCGTTCCCATTCCCAGCGAACGCGCTCTCCGCTTGCGTGCTTGGATGGACGACAACCGCCGCAAAGTCGACCAGCTTAGCAACAGCCGTCTCGCTTACGTTTATCTCCCGGACACCGCCGTCGGCGGCTATACCAATTTCAATCGCTACTATTTCCCGCAGTGGAATAAGCAGGGCGCAGTGATTGACGAGCGCTTCAACGGCGGTGGGTGGCTCGCCGATTACATCGTCGAT
The DNA here is from genome assembly GCA_964405585.1 of uncultured Acidobacteriaceae bacterium. Lineage (GTDB taxonomy): Bacteria > Acidobacteriota > Terriglobia > Acidiferrales > UBA7541 > Acidiferrum. The sequence continues at coordinate 10,126 of CAYOOS010000016.1, forward strand.
TGGCTCAAACGCCCGCTTCTCGCCGCCGCCATGACTCGCGAAGGCAAGGACTTCTACCTTCCCGAAACCATCTTTGGACCCAAAGTCATGCTCATCAATCAATACGCCGGATCCGGCGGCGATGCCTTGCCCTGGATGTTCAAGCGCCTCGGCACCGGTCCGCTGATTGGCACGCGCACCTGGGGAGGTTTGATCGGCATTGGTGGCTATCCGCCGCTAATGGACGGCGGCGGAGTGACTGCACCGCGCTTTGGCCTCTTCAATCCGGACACCGGGGAATTTGACATCGAAAATCACGGTGTCGACCCGGACATTGAAGTTGAATTCGATCCTGCCGCCTGGCGTCAGGGCCGCGACCCGCAGCTCGAAAAGGCCGTAGCCGTCGCTCTACAGGAACTAAGGGATCATCCGGTGCCACCCGTCAAGCGCCCCAAGTATCCTGTCTACCATTGGTCCGCCATGCGTTCCCAGGCCGCCGAACAAAACAAATAACCCAGAGTTGTAGCGCAGGGAGAGTCCGCGAGCCCTGCGGCTTTTCTCTTGGGTGAGCCTCTGTAGCGGCCACCTCCAGGTGGCCATCTCTTGGGTCCCTCCCGTTTGTTGTAGCACAGGGCGAGTCTTCGAACCCTGCGGCTTTTCTCTTGAAATCGTACAATTCTCGCGTTTCGCGTTCACACATCACTACTCTTCTGTCACACAATGGGAAGAAGCCTTTATCGGACGACCATCGTCACGGAAGTTGTTTGCTGAACTGGGCCAAGTACGCCAGTGAGAGTCACAATGTATTTTCCTGTGGGCGTGCCAGTTCCCGTGTCGGTACCGCCGCTACCACAGCCGATTGGCCACAAAATAAGACCCAAGAGAATGACCAGAAGCGCAAAGCTCAACCGCGGCCTTCGTTTTGGTACGGCCATTCCCAGAAATGCCAGCACGATAGCAAACAAAAGCAGCCACGCTAACAACCGGCCTCTTTGCCCCCGGATATAGGGAGCGGGTAAGAACGCACTATGAGCTGTGGTTCTAATCACTAACGTGGCGCTTCCCGCGGGCGTATTCGGCACAACGGATTGCGGAGTAAATCCGCAGCTTGCGCCGGACGGCAGTCCCGCCGTGCAAGACAAACTTACCGCAGCGACTGAGTTGCTCGGCCCCGTCACCAAAATACCGTAGCTGGCTGAGGTTCCCGCCTCGACGGTTACGCTGCTCGGATTGCTCGAGAGCGTGAAAATCGGAGCCGTGATCACTTGGCTCAATACGGCTGATGTGCTGCTCGCGAAATTCACATCGCCGTCATATGCCGCACTGATCGAGTGCGTACCTACGGTAAGCGTCGAAGTCGTATAGCTGGCCACGCCATTCCCGTTCAGCGCTCCCGTGCCCAGCGTGCTGGTCCCGTCCAGGAACGCCATGGTGCCCGTTGGCTCTCCGCTACCGCTAGCTGTTACGGTCGCAGTAAATGTGACCGGCGTGCCATAACTCACCGCTGATAATGGCGACAGTACCGTGGTCGTCGCGTTCAGTACCACCTGCGCCAATACTGGCGAGGTGCTTGCGGTGTAATTCGTGTCGCCTCCATATTCCGCAGTAATCGCGTGCGTCCCCAGCGTCAGCCCCGAAGTGGAAAAAGTTGCCGTGCCGTTGCTATCCAGCGTGCCTGTCCCTAGCATGCTCGCGCCATCCATAAAGCTAACCGTTCCCGTCGGTGTGCCCGTTCCCGGAGCAACCACACTCAAGATCGCCGTAAATGTTACTGTCTCGCCCACCCCGGAGGGATTTACATTTGAACTCAGCGTCGTCTTCGTCGCCGCCTGCATCACGGTGAATACATACGCGGCGATTTGCCCGATGACTTCCTGGCCGCTGACGCCGTCGCCGTTGATTCCAGCATCCTGTCCGTCAGTCGCGTAGGCATACAGCACGTGTGTCCCCAAGGGGAGAGCGCTCGTTTGCCCAGTGAACTGCGGACTGGTGCCCGTCGCCTGCGTCCAGCTTCCTTGCCACGTATCCAGTTGGAAGTACACCGCCAAAGGAGTGGGTGCGGTCGGTTGATAGCCGCTTGTTGTTTTAAAACTGAATGTTGGTGTGCGGCTGGTCGTTTGGTCCCCCGTCAGCGGCGTGATCGCCGTGACCAGCGGTATCGGCTGCACTTGCTGCTCGGCCACGATGGTCACCGCCCCGAAATAACTTTCAGTCACGTAAATCGTGTTCGTTATCGGGTCAATCGCCATCCCGGAAGGCATGCTCACCGCTGATATTGTGGCGAGTCCATCGACGTCAAGCACAATCAAGTCCGCACCGGCATCGTCTGTAGTCAGATAAATCGTGTCGGTTACGGGATTAATCGCGATCGCAGAGATAAGCCCCTCCAAAAAATAAAGAGCAGCCTCGTTGGTGGTACCGTCAATGACCGTTATGCCTCCAAAATGGACCACGTAAATCTTGTTGGAAATCTCGTTGACCGCCACAGCACTGGGATTGGCATACCCCCCTGGAAGTGTAACGGTCGCGGTGGAGTCGCTTGCCCCGTCGATCACCGTTACGGTGTCACCTAGCTGGTTCGCGACATAAATCTTGTTGGTCACCGTGTTTACCCCCACACTACACGGATAATTGCCCGCCGCGATCGTGGTTATGCTGTTGGTCGTTCCATCGATCACCGTTACGTTTGCATTGAGCGGGATCGTTACGTAAATCTCGTCGGTAACCTGGTTGACTCCCATACCACATGGCACGCTGCCTAGGGTAACCGTGGTTGTGTTGTTCGTTGCCCCATCAATCACGGTCACGCTGGGGCTAGCCATGTCACTGTTGCCCACATAAATCTTGTTCGTAACGGGGTTGATCACAATTGATGTGGGAGAGTTGCCTACCGCAACGTTCATGGCTGCGTTGGTGGCACCATCTATCACCGTTACGTTCGCACTGCCGAGGTTGGCCACGTAGACCTTGTTGGTTACGAGGTTGATTGCTAAGGCAGTGGGCAAATCTCCGACAGGAATGGTGCTGGTGGTGTTGGCGGCGCCATCCATCACTGTCACGCTAGCGTTGTCATAGTTGGCTATATAGATCTTGTTTGTCACCGGGTTCACCGACGCCGCGCTTGGCGAACCTCCCGGAGTGACCGTAGTGGCGACGTGCGTCATCCCCTCGATCACAGTTACATAGGAGCTTCCGCCGGTGGTCATGTAAATCTTATTTGTGACAGGATTGATCCCCACCGTGCCGGGGCTGGTGGCGACTGCTACGGTAGTCGTGCTATTGCTGGCGCCGTCAATCACCGTCACATTGTCCGCCACGACATAAATCTGGTTCGTGATGCAATTAATTGCTAATGCGCTGGGTAAAGCTCCTGTGGCAATAGTGCTGGTGCTGTTCGATGCTCCATCAATCACTGTCACGTTGCCGCTTTCGAAATTGGTTACGTATATCTTGTTCGTGACGGAATTGACCGCCACCGCATACGGTGCGCTGCCCGCTGCAACCGTGCTGGTAGTATTGGTGGCTCCATCAATCACTGTCACCGCCCCGGCGGCTTTATCGTTGGCCACGTAAATCTTGTTGGTCACCGGATTCACCGCTAGCGTGTTGGGACTCGCGCCTACCGTGGCAGCCACTTTCGTAGTCGCGTTGGTGGCGCCGTCGATCACCGTCACTGTGCCGTTGCCAAAATTCCCCACGTAAATCTTGTTGGTCACGGGGTTGACCGCTACTGAATTGGGACTGCTCCCCATCGCAAATGTTAGGGTAGTAGTGGTGTTGCTGGCCCCGTCAATCACGGTGACGGTGTTGTCTCCACCGTTGGCAACGTAAATCTTGTTCGTAACGGGGTTAACGGCTATTGCAGCAGGCTGTAAGCCTGCGGGGACCGTGCTGGTGGCGTTGCTGGCGCCATCGATCACCGTCACGTCGTAGCTGTTTTCATTGATTACGTAAATTTTGTTGGTGCGAGGGTTAACCGCCACGCCATTTGGACCACTTCCAACCGGAACCGTCGTCGTAATGTTGGTAGCGCCATCGATCACCGTCACATTAAAGCTGGCGAAGTTAGGCACGTAGATCTTGTTAGTGACTGGGTTGACCGCCACTGCAATAGGAGCGTTGCCCGCAGGTATCGCCGTGGTGACGCTTTGCGCAATTACGCTCCGCTGGCAGCTAACCAACAAAAACAAACTGCACACGAAAATGCGCCCACACTTGCGCTCATAAGAATCTCTTGAAAAAACACCACGTGAACGCGTTATTCCTGATGAGTGTGCCTTAGCGGTGCTCATGATCTGAACTCCTCTCCGTTGCTGGTCGGAGCGGCGTGCTCTGGGCGCGGCATCGGTTTCTAGGGATGCCGCTTCGTGTTGCGCAATCGGGCAGGTGCGAGCCTGCGAGCCCAGCGACGGGGGTCTGCTGCGCTGTCAGGAGCGAAACCGCGGCCTTGAAGGAATTGGGCGCCAGAGAAGAACTCTCGCGGTTGTTTAATTATCTGTACACATCGCTAAAGGTGTCAACGGCAACGCGTCGTCCAAGCCCCACGCCTCTAAGGCTTGCGTTCCCCGTAACACTTCTTCACCTAAGCATTTCGACCCTTCTGGTCAATCGTCACGAATTGGTCCCCTGATCCCCTCTTCCCCAATTCCCGTCGTCCTTCCCTGTGACGAAAGTCACAGCAACCTCACTGCTCAGGCGTAATCCTTATAAGGAAGCGAGGAATCCTTTGACGTCGCCGTGGCACCTTCCTCCAAACTGAATTTGGAGGAATCGCATCTGCTTCTAGCTATGAGAGATGGCTCTCGCCAGGATCAAACAGGGCCCCTCGGTGTATACAGGCCCGCATCGGCAGTCTATGATAAAAAGGATTCACGGGGGCATCTGTGCGCGTGCGATTCGGCCAAGTCTACATTAGAGCTATCTTTCGCTCGCTTTTGCGCCACCGTGCAGCCGATCTGCTCGGCATGGTTCTTGCTTCGGCGATCTGCGCCTTCCTCCCGCTCGGCATCCCGGCAGGCTTGAACGCCAGAAGCCATGCCCACAACTCGCCGCGGTCGGCCCCGCTCGCCACCATCACAGTTGACTATCCCGCCGACCAGACCCTGTTTCCTCCAGACATTGCCCCGCCCACCTTCCTCTGGCGCGATGCTGATCCCGCCGCCATCGCTTGGCGTATCGACGTCTCTTTCGCCGACCACTCCTCCAGCCTTCAGCTCAAGTCCAGCGGCGAACGCGTGCACATCGGTGAAATCGATCAGCGCTGCGCCCAAGCCGGCGCTGTTCCCCCCACGCTAACTCCGGAGGAAGCCGCCAGTCACACCTGGAAGCCGGACGCCGAATCTTGGGCAGCCATCCTGAAACACTCCGTCAAACGTCCCGCCACTCTCACCGTCACCGGCTTTCGCGATGACGCGATGACTCAGCCTTCCTCACAGGGACACATCACTCTTCAAACCTCCAAAGACCCTGTCGGCGCACCAATTTTTTTCCGTGACGTACCGCTCATCTCTGTCCCCCTTGGCGAAAAGGGCGTGATCATGCCCATCCCCACCGCCGCCATCCCTTTTATTGCCTGGCGCCTTCGCTTTGTTGGCGAAACCAAAAGCCGCCTAATGATGGAGGGCCTGCCCACCTGCATCAACTGCCACTCGTTCTCGAAGGATGGAACGGCCCTGGGCATCGACGTCGATGGTCCCGGAAACGACAAGGGTCTCTACGGCATCGTCCCGGTCAAACAGGAAACCTCCATCCGCAATGAAAACGTATTGCGCTGGAGTTCCTTCGCCGAAGAGAAGGCCAGCAAGCGCTTCGGCTTCATGTCGCAAATCTCTCCCGACGGCCAGTACGTGATCACCTCCATCGAAAATCCCGGCTCGCACATTAAGGATTTCGACTCCCGCTTCTACAACGGCTTCTACCGCGATTATGGTTTCGGCCAGGTCTTCTTCCCCACCAAAGGCATCTTGGCTTGGTATAGCAAGGCCTCTGGCAAGTTGAAACCATTGCCCGGCGCAGACGATCCCGCTTTCGTTCAGGCCTCCGCATTCTGGAGTCCCGACGGCAAATATCTGGTCTTCTCCCGCGCCACTGCGAAGGAGCCTTATCACGAAGGCCAGAACGTCGCTCAAGTCGCTAACTCGCCCGACGAAACACAAATCCAGTACGACCTCTATCGCATCCCGTTCAATGACGGTAAAGGTGGAACGCCGGAGCGCATTGAAGGCGCCTCGCAGAATGGCATGAGCAACAACTTCCCCAAAGTTTCACCCGACGGCCGCTGGATCGTCTTCGTTCAGAATCGCAACGGCCTTCTGATGCGCCCAGACAGCAATCTGTACATCGTGCCTTTCAATGGCGGCAAAGCGCGCAAACTCGACTGCAACTTGCCACGCATGAATTCCTGGCACACCTTTTCTCCCAACGGCCGCTGGCTCGCCTTCTCCTCCAAAGGCCGCACGCTTTACACTCAGCTTTTCCTCACGCACATTGATGAAGACGGCAAGGATTCTCCCGCCATCCTCGTCGAGAATGCTACCGCCGCCAATCGCGGCGTCAACATCCCGGAGTTCGTCAATATTCGTCCCGGCGGTTTGCTCAAGATGGATGCGCCCGCAACGGAGTTTTACCGCCTCACCGATGTTGCCGGCGAATTGGCCCGCAAAGGCGATTACACCGCGGCTGCCACAGAATGGAACAAAGCCGTTGATCTTGATCCTGCTGACGGCAAAGCTCGCTATCATCTCGCCTTCGCGCTCGATAAACAGGGCCAGCTCGATCAAGCGATCGCGCAATATCGCAAAGCCGTCGAGCTCGACGCATCAAATGCCGCTGCGTATTCCGGCCTTTCCGTTGACCTCGCGCGCGCCGGCAATCTGCCCGATTCCATCGCCGCGGCGAAGCAAGCTCTCGCGCTCAACCCGAAAGATGTGCTCACCGAAGGCAATCTTGCCGCCAGCTTGCTGGAGACGGGGCAAACTGACGAAGCCGTTGAGCACATCCACAAAGCCCTGGATCTCGATCCTGAGTTTGCCGATGCACACAACATGCTGGGAATTGTGCTCGCGCGCGCGGGAAAGCTCGATGAAGCCATTGCTCATCTGCAGAAAGCTGTTTCGCTTACGCCCGATTCGGTTGAATACCGCTTCAATCTCGGTCGCATCTACGCCGCGCAACACAGTTTCCCCGAAGCGATTCCGCAATTTGAAAAGGCTGTTGAACTTTCAGGGGGGAATGAACCGCAAAGTCTGGAAATGCTGGCGGCGATGTATTCGGAAGTGGGCCGTTTTTCAGAAGCCGCTAAGGTGGCGCGACGTGCCCTGGCAACCCCTGCCGCTCAAAGTGATGCCAACCTCTCTGGCGAACTTCGCGCCAGAATCGCTTACTACGAATCGCAACCCGATGGAGCCGCTCCGAATCCCTGATTCACCCCGCCCCATTTTTGGTTCTCCGCCTCGGGCCTGGGCACCGACAAATCTCTTCAATCTTACAGCGGCTGGTCCGTGCTGCTGGCCGGATTCCCGTAGGCGTAGAAGATCACGTCGTTCTGGTCCAGGTAAAAATACCGCACGCCGCTCGAACTCGATGCCGGATTCGCATTCACCGTGAACGTTCCCACGTATCCGCTTCCGTCCGCTGGGCCGGGAGCATAGATAAAGTTGTACCCGCTCTTCTGTCCGTTCGCCAGATTCTGATCAATCAAGCCAGCCGCGGTCGGGCTCGGCGTATCCGAAGGCCCCAGGTTAGAGAGCGCTGCCGGGTAGCCCATATTGTAGGAAGCCGTGTACGTCACCAAAGCCTGGTCCAGCGTCCGCACTGCGCCCACCGCTGCCGCTTCATTCGCCGCGGCGCGCGCGCTCAAGAGTTGCGGAACCGCCAGGGCGGCGATAATCAGGATGATGGCCACCACGATCAGAAGCTCGATTAACGAGAAGCCCTTTTGCTGTTTGCGCATTTCCGAATTCTCCTGTCCGCGTTTGCTGTTTGCTTCTGAGTTCGGTGGATCATCTCTCCGACTCGCATACAGTGTGGCGGTTGGGCGGAAAAAACCCTATGGAGCATCTGTTTCAATTTGGCCCCTACCCCTGTCCTACTCCAAAATCCCGTTTTCCCCGTACTCGGGTTATAGTACCCTTGCCCACCCAGCCACTGTCCCTCCCACATTGGAATTATCTAATGCCTTTATATTCTTAAACATAGAACGTGGCCATTGCCCTCCTCCCACCTGTCCTTTCCACAGTTTTCCTCTCTCATAACCTTCTGGGTACCTGTCCCTCGCGCTCGGGTAGCGAGTTCTCAGTTTTTGGTCTTCAGTTCATAGATAGTCCCTGAATCGTCCTTCTGGCGCGCCGCCCATGTAGCGCAGGGAGAGCCCGCGCTCTTTCCAGCCCGCCGCATTCTGGCGGGAGCCCTGCGGTATTCCTCTTCCCGTGGGTGCATGATATTTCGTGCCCCGGCGTCGCCCTTTCCCGGCCCCTTGCCCTCCTCTCACCTTGCCGTACTCGCTGCGCAGGAGTAGTATCCGTTGCACCCCTCAATCTTGCGTGGAGTCCCTGTACACAGGAACAAGGAATCGAAACGGTTGCCCTCCTTCGTGAATTACGTCGAGGGTGTACTGACCCTAGGAGGATCACATGTGGAATGACAAGAAAGCCGAAACCAAGAACACGGAAGCCGCGCGTCCCGCGGAGCCGACTCCCGATCCATCGATGGGCTGGCTTGGAGCAAGCCTGCGCGTGAAAGGCGACATCACCGGCACCGAAGATCTCTTGATTGACGGCAACGTGGATGGCAGCGTCCGCATCGAAGGCCGCAAGTTGACCGTCGGCAAAGCCGCCAAGATCAACGCGGACATTGATGCCAAGGACGTCCTGGTTTACGGCTACGTGAAGGGAAACGTCCACGCCAAGGGCCGCGTCGAGATCAAGAAGGACGGCTACATCGTCGGCAACCTGACCACCGCGCAGATCATGATTGAAGATGGCGCCGACTTCAAAGGCACCATCGAAATCGACCGCGGCACACCGAAGGAAGCCGACAAGACCGCTCCGCCACGTGCAGCCGCAGCCGCCGCAGGCTCTGGCTCTGGCTCTGGCACGAAAAGCATTTGACGATTTCATGATGTTCGGGAATGTCGGCGCGCCGACATATTTGATTATTCCCCTGTAAAATACATGTTTTGCTAAGGCGAGCCGCCAGTTTACAGCCAACAGTCCACAGTTTGTGTAGAGCCCGCCTTCTGCCTGCCCGCCGCAGGAGGGAGGCGGTCCGCTCTTGGGGGTGTTTGCGCCAGTTGTAAGCCATTTGCAATATGTCGGCGCGCCGACAATATTATTATTCATAAAGCTTAGTACATGGTACCTACGGCAGGCGAAATCAAAGGAGTTAGGGGAGAAAAGCAGTTCAAAGTCGAAAGTTGAAAGTTGAAAAAAGCGACCCCCACCCCCCTGTTTTTGCGTATCTACGGGAATGATTGAACTTACGAACGGATTTCTCGGATGTACGGGAATGATTGGACTTAGCGGATCTTTCGGTGCGGGTGTGAGAATGGCGCGGGCTGGAATGGTACAAGAACAGCGTCCCCGCAGCATAACAATTCAATGTAGCACGTTATTTACCGTTTGTCTACTATTATTTATGGGGTACTAGTTTCGAAACTGGTACGAAGTGCAGCGTCGAGAAAAGGAAAAGTCAAAGACCGCATCCCTTGTGAACCAACCGCAAAGGGTGTGGCACCCAAAATCGCCTCGCCCGGTGATCTGTTGGCCACCAGCCGTCATCGCGCGAGGAATTTCCTCAGCGATCCATGTTCGCTAAAATCTGCCCAAGTCTAAAAGCAAGCGTAGCGACAGCGACGAGCGAACAGCCGATTGCAAGGCAAACGGCCCACAGTTGGGCAGGAGTCATCGCCTTTAATAGGTCGCCGACGCTCAGGGTATCGATGCGAGGTACCCCTTTTTTCCTGGCTCCTATCATCCGTGTCCTCATACACCTCTCCCGTCTCAGCGGGGCTCCGACTAGATCCCGCGAGTTACAGAAAATTAACTTGCAGAGGGGAGGAGGGGTTGGGTTAGTCTTGTCCAAGTTCTATGATGGGCTTTGTCATACATGGCCCAACTTTGAGGGGTTCGACGAGGCAAACCGTCGAGCCCCTTTTCCTTCTCTGCTCGCTCAGAGTAGGTACCCATTGTTGCAGCTCCATGAATGCGTTTTGAATTCTCTTCACAATGCTTGGTTTCATTCGCTGCAATAGTTGGGGTTAGCGCGGTCCCTCCGGGTGAATCGGTATGGCGCGGTTGCGGGGGAGAAAAACCGGCACCCTGGTGGGCCAAAAGCGCGGCACGCAAATCCGCTCTGGGACTCAACGCGAAGTAAATCCCTTCAGGACAACCGTGAGTTAATGTGGCGAGCCAGAACCCGAATTTCGCTCTTCGCGATCTGGCAGTCCTCTTTGGTGATACAGGGGAACATGTGGCTATACATGTTGCGAACGCGCTTGATTAGTTCCATGTGTCCCACAAAGAATTCGATGTTGGGGAACAGCTGCGGAATACAGTCAGACTGATAGACTCTGACAATTTCTTCAAGCTGACCCAGCGTAATCAAATGGACGGGAAGGACCTTAACCGCTGATGAGTCGCCTATCCACGGCATAGCGTCCAGTTTCTTACGTTGGCCTTCTGCGTAAACGAAGGTGTTATTCAGCCTTCCCTTTAGTGACGCCTCCCACCAATCGGGGCCGTAGCAGGTTTGAAGAAACGAATCGAGTGCGATCCGCAGGCCATTCTCAAACTGGTATAGCGCAGGGAAAAGCAGGTTGCCTACTTCCATCGCCGCGAAGTATTCAGCCGGTAGCCTAACAATCCGCTTTAAGCGCCTTGGGCGCTGCCTACCGCGACTTTTTGCTCTTCTTGCCATGTTTTCTGTTGTAATGTCGCGCGTTGCGGATTGATTGGAGTGCGCTGTTACAAAGTTTCGCAATTTCGGCGTCGGCTAAGTCAAATTTGTCGAGTATTTCGACCTTCCGCTCAAGGCTCGCTTCCTTCTCCGTTGCGACGCACAGGTAGGCCAACATCAAACGAATCGCTTCGGACGAATTAGTATCAGCGCTCATTTTCTGCCCCGCGATTTCTTTTTAAGATCTGCTTTCCTCACTGAAACTGTGCCCGGAGTCGTGTCACAAATTCGCGCTATTTCCTGATTGCCATAACCGAGTTGGGACAAAACGCGGATGCGGTCCTCAAGCCTTTGAAGGTCCTTGATCGCAATATAGCCGAAAACGAGGGCTAGACTGGGGAGCGTAACACCCTCTTCCTGCTTTCTTCCCCTATTTGCATCTTTTGTCATGACAATCTGCCTCTCAGTTGGTGCTAACGAATCGATTCTATCCTCTTAATACCTCTGATTGGGAAAAGTTTACGAATGCCAGAGGAATCCATGGCTAAAGCTGCTCCGATTTCTTCCGAGGTTGCCCCGAGCTTGAGAAGCAACAATACGAGCAGTCGATTTACGGTTTCAATTTCCGACATCTTTTCTTTCGCCATTCCGCCATCCTTTCACTTCATCGGTGAAGTCCTGATTTAGAGGTTACTCGTTCATTTATAAGTGGTCAAGTTAAGCATGCGTTTGATATTAGCGTTTTTGGTCGACAGCTGGCCTGTAGATTGAAGCTTAAACGACTCTGGGCACCGACAGGTGGCGCGGGCGCAACGCTCCAGAAGGGCGGGTTCCCCAGGTGACGGTTCTTCAACTGGGGTTTTTGACTTCACTTACCTCACCTCTCCGCGCTCTCCCTCATTGTCACATCACAGATACA
>CAYOOS010000016.1:21926-22844 GCA_964405585.1 uncultured Acidobacteriaceae bacterium
GTTTTTGGGGTCGAGAATCCGGTCAACCTGAGTACGGCTGGTTTTCAGGAGTATGGCCATTCTGTTTTTGGAGATTCTTCGCTTCTTCCTGGCCTGATCGAGTTGCCACGCGACCACTTCTTTCACCGCTTGCGCTTGCGCCTCCTCAAAGATGCTCTCTTTTTTCAGGAAATCGTCAATGCTCGAACCCATATGCTTTCTGCGCTTCCTGCTCATTCTCCGCATTTTGCGCTCCTGCACTTTATATAGTACATGTACCGCATAGTGTGCATGCAGCCAAATTGTTTTGCATAGCCCGGCGGCGCGGTTAGTCTTTAGGACCGAGGAGCACCCAAGCCGGTTGAAATCACCGGGAGTGGAAAGAGTTTGGGGAGGATTTGTTTTGGGGGCGGTTTGCGGCACGACTGAGGTCATGCCCTCCCAAGGAGAGAAGAGGGATCCCTCCGCGGAGTCGGGATGACGGCGGGGGCGTAGGGCGCGAGGAGAGATCCCTCCACTACGCGGCCCGACGCGCCACAATCCGGCGCGAAAGAGAAAATCGGGCCGCTCCGGTCGGGATGACAACGTGGAAAATGGACACAAAAATGCGTATGTTCGAACACATTTCCACAGAATTGGTACTACGAATTTATATTTTAGTTACTTGTCATGACGTTTACATTGCCCTACTGTGTCGCCATGACTGTCAAACGATCCGAAAATCCTTACGACCTTTGCCAATTCACATTTGCCAACGGGAAAAAGTGCGGGATGCCCGCGCACCCGAGATTCCACGGACTGTGCCTGAATCACGGCAGCCTCAACCGTCGCGGGTATGAGCGCGAAGACGAACTGTGCAACGACATGTGCATTCCTGCCGGGGAGTCCCTTACGCAGGAAGAGATTTATAGTGCTTCCCATGATACATTGAACATTCTG
>CAYOOS010000017.1:0-22707 GCA_964405585.1 uncultured Acidobacteriaceae bacterium
CGATTGCCACGGTGACCAATCCTTGCGCCAGCTTGAGCGCGGTGGCGATGGACTGTTCGAGGCGAGAAGCGATGCCTTGTTTGACGAGGAGGCGATCAATCACGACTTCGATGGTGTGATTCTTGCGTTTGTCAAGGACGGGCGTTTCGTCCAGCGGAAGCAGCTCACCATTGATGCGCACGCGAACGAAACCGTCCTGGGCGAGTTTTTCGAGTTCCTTGCGGTAGGCGCCTTTTCTGCCGCGAACGATCGGCGCGAGGATCATGATGCGATCGTCGGGCTTGCAGAGTTCTCCCTGTAGGATGGCCTGGACAATCTGCTCGCTGGATTGGCGAGTGATGGGTTTGCCACAATTCGGGCAGTGCGGCACGCCGACGGAACTGTAAACCACACGGAGATAGTCGTAAATTTCCGTGATGGTGCCGACGGTGGAACGCGGCGAACGCGTCGTCGTTTTCTGTTCGATGGCAATGGAAGGCGAGAGGCCTTCGATGACATCCACATCGGGACGTTCCATCTGATCGAGGAATTGGCGGGCGTAGGCGGAAAGAGATTCGACATAGCGGCGCTGGCCTTCCGCATAGATTGTGTCGAAGGCGAGAGACGATTTACCGGAACCGGAAAGACCGGTGATGACCGTGAGGGTGTTTCGCGGGATTTCGATGTTGATGTTCTTCAAGTTGTGCTGGCGAGCGCCGCGCACAACCAGTTTCGTCAGTCCCATAAACCGAGAGTGCTCCCCCACAGAAGATGCCGGCATCCAGTGGGTAGACTGGGCCCAGCATAATCATTCACCATAGCAATTCGGGCGAGCGGCGGTCAAGGCAGAGCGGTTGGGATGGGCGAAGAGGAAGAGAAAATTACGCGGAAAAGTTTTTCCGGGTGGGCTTCAGCGTAAATTTTTCCCCGGGGGTAGTGCATTTTTACCCGGGGCCTGACTTTAACGCATTGAAAATTAAGGTGGTTATATTGGCGAGCAGCGTGCACCCCCAGAAGCCGTGGGGGAGGCGAGCCGAGGATCCCTTTAGGGGATTGAGGGCTGGGCCGGTTCGTTCTTCCCCTCACTTCTGATGTTCCGCGATTTCCTTCACTCGTAAATCGCACTCACGCTACAAACCATCTTGTATTACCAGACCAAGCGGCAGAAGCATGTTGGCACCCAGCAGAAATACTGCTCGAATCACGAATTCGTGATTGGCAAGGGTCTTCATTTGTTCACGGCGCGATCGTCCAGAGGATGTCCAGGTTTTTCCCGAGGCTAGCGAAGTCTTTGTCGCTGGTGGCGAGAGAGGCTCTGCGACTGGTGGCGAGGGCGGCGGCGAAACAATCGGCATAAGGCACTTTGTGTTCGGCGCGGAGTTCGGCTGCGGTGCGTGTCAATTCGAGGTCGGCGTCCACGATTTCCAGCGGGAGTTGTGCGATGTCTTCCAGGACTTTCCGCGCAACGCCGGGCCCTTTGGCACGCCACGTGGAGTAGTAGACTTCGCCCCAATTCACCACGGACATCAGCAACTGGCGTTTGCCTTCGACACCCAAGGCAATCACTTCCTCGACTTTGGCGGCCCCAGGGCGATCTTCAAAGAAAGTCATGAGCGCGCTGGCATCGAGCACGATACGCTTCATAGCTCGCGTTCCCGCTTGCGGTCTTCCAGCAGAGCTTTCAGCGCGGACGGTTCGCCCTTGAGAGAGCCGCGAAGGCTGCGGACGAACTCCGGCGTGAGGGGCTGCAGCACCAAGCGGTTGTCTTGCTCCAGAAACGCCACTTGCGTTCCCTGCTTAATCGCATACTTACGGCGAAGCTTGGAAGGGATGACGAGTTGGCCTTTGGTGGTGACGGTGGAGATTTCGGTCTTCATGCAAACTCCAAGGCGTGAAATTTGAAATAAGTATACCGTCGGCCAAAGTGTAAGTCAATTTCCAATATGGCTTACATTGTGAGTGACGTACTGCATCATTGTGAAGGCAGGACGCCGGCAGAAGCTTGTTTGCGCGAAGATCAGGCGCGCAGCGCGGGGACTTGCTGGGTAACCTGCGTCATCGGGAAGCGCACGCCGCGATAGTCTACGCGAGAGATGTAATCGCTGAGGGTCATGAAGAGGAGAATGGCGAGCCAGAAGATACCGGCGAGGATGATGAGCTTGGTGCGTTTGGGGCTGTACTTGGCGTGCATGAAGAAGAGGACGACGAGGGTGGCCTTGAGGGTGGCGATTGCTAGCGCGACGACGATGTTGAAGCGGCCGAGATTCACGAAGGCCGCCCAGACCGTGGTGGCGGTTAGGAAGAGCAGCGTGAGAATGATCACCAGGTACGTGGTTGGCGGAACGATGTGTTCGTGATGTTCTTGATGTTCTTGTTCAGACACGCTTCGCTCCCTACTTATGCCGGTCGATCAGATATAACAACGGAAACAGATAGATCCACACGATATCGACGAAGTGCCAATAGAGACCCACAATATCCACGGGCGTGTTCCATTGCGGCGTGAATTTACCGGCCAGCGAACCCTTGAGCAGCCAGAAAAGAAGGCCTGCGCCGATGATCATGTGGAGGGCGTGCAGGCCAGTCATGCCGAAATAGGCGGAATAGTACAGCTGGGCGTGAGATTCGAGGTCAGGGTCAGCGGCCTTGGCTTCATCGAGCAACTTGCTCTCTTCCATGAGTTCGTCGGGAGCCACGTCGGGGCAACTGGACGGGTTGTTGACGCAGAAGAAGATGTCGAACTTCTTGCCGGGAACGAGATGGTGCTCGAATTTCTGGCTGTACTCGACGTATTTAATGCCTAGAAAGATGAAGCCAAGACCGATGGTCAACAGCAAGAACACGGTGATGAGGGTTTTTCTGCCGACTTGAGCGGCCCATACGGCCATAACCATCGTGAAGCTGCTGGCCAAGAGGACACCGGTGTTGATGGTACCGAGTTTCAGGCTGAGGGTGTTGCTGCCGGCAGCAAAGGCCGGGAAGTAGACGTGGCGATTGAGAGTGTAGGCGAGCATGATGCCGCCGAAGAACATAACTTCGGTGATGAGGAAGATCCACATCCCGAGCGAAGCAGATTCCTTCTGCTGCTCGAGGGTCTTGAATTGTCCGTACAGTTCTCCGGTGCGATGCACTCCGCACTCCTCTATCCGTAAGTTTCAGGCGCCAAGAGCGCGCCTGGCGTGGGGTCAAAGCCCCCAGCCATTCCGTCAGTCGTCTCCATGAGCCGGCATAATCTCGTGAGTTGAAACGGGATCTAGACCCAAATCCGGGCGATTATGAAAGTCGTAAGCCTCCCAGGTGACGATGGGAGTAACCGGAAAATTCTCCGTGGGTGGAGGCGATGGAGTTTTCCATTCCAGACCGGTGGCGGGCCAGGGATTGTCGGCGGCGACTTTGCCGTAGAAGGCGGCCCAAGTGAGATAGATCATTGGCATGAGATATCCAATGGCGAGAATCGAAGCGCCAGCGGTGGACATGACGTTGTAAACCTGGAATTCCGGCGGATAGACATGATAGCGGCGCGGCATGCCCAGATAGCCGAGTAGGAATTGCGGGAAGAAGGTCAGGTTGAACCCAACAAAGAGGATCAGAGCGGCAATGCGCGCCAGCCATTCCGGGTACATGCGGCCGGTCATTTTCGGCCACCAGAAATGCAAGCCACCGAGGTAACCCATAATGGCGCCGCCGACCATGATGTAGTGGAAATGGGCGACGACGAAGTAGGTATCGTGAATGTGGATGTCTGTTCCCAGGCAGCCGAGGAAAAGTCCGGTGAGACCGCCGATGAGGAACAGTCCGAGGAAACCGAAGGCGTACAGCATCGGCGTGTCAAAGGAAATGGAACCGCCATAGAGAGTGGCCGCCCAGTTAAAAACTTTTACCGCGGAAGGAATGGCGACGAGAAAAGTTAAGAAAGAAAACGCCAGCGCGGCGTAGGTGGACTGGCCGGTGACAAACATATGGTGGGCCCAAACCAAGAAGCCGATGACGGCAATCGCGAGGCTGGCGGCGGCAACGAAGTGGTAGCCGAAAAGCTGTTTGCGCGCGAAGGTGGGAATGAGTTCGCTGATCACGCCCATTGCGGGCAGAATCATGATGTAAACGGCGGGATGCGAATAGAACCAGAAGAGATGCTGGAAGAGGATGGGGTCGCCGCCCATGGCGGGGTTGAAGAAGCCGAGGCCGAAGAGGCGCTCCATGCCGGCGAGGGCGAGCGTGATGGCGACAACCGGGGTGCCGAGAATCATCACAATGGAAGTTGCGTAATGCGCCCAGACAAAGAGTGGCAGGCGGAACCAGGTCATGCCCGGGGCACGCATGGTGTGAATGGTGACGAGGAAGTTCAAACCGGTGAGGATGGAAGAGAAGCCGGTGATGAAAACGCCGATGACCGCGGGCGCGACCGCCGAGTTCGAGTAGACGGTGCTTAATGGTGTGTAGAAGGTCCAGCCGGTGTCCAAGCCGCCGGAGATCATGGAATAGAGCGTAAAGAGAGCGCCGACGACGTAGATGTACCAGCTCAAGAGATTAATCTTCGGGAAGGCGAGGTCCTTCGCTCCGATCATGAGCGGGATAAAGAAATTACCCAACACGGCGGGGATGGAAGGAATGAGGAAGAAGAAAATCATGGCCACGCCATGCATGGTGAACATGCGGTTGTAGGTGTCTGCGCTGAGCAGGTAGCCGCTGGGGGTCAAGAGGTGAAGGCGGATCATCATGGCGAAGAAGCCGCCGATGAAGAAAAAGAAGGTGACGGAAACGAGATAGAGCAAAGCGATGCGCTTGTGGTCCACGGTAAGCAGCCACGAGCGAATGCCGTAGGTGGCGTTCAGATAGTGATGCTCCGGCAATGTTTTGGCCGGTGTTGCTGCGGTGGTGCTCATAACTATTTCTTCCCCAATGTTGCTGGCGCGACGCCAGCGCCCTTTGCGGGCACGGGCTGCGACTGCAGGGACTTGATATAAGCCGTGAGGTTCAGAATCTGCTCCTCAGTCACCAAGCCCTGGAAAGTGGGCATGACGGGCTGATACCCGGCAACAATTTTAGCTTTCGGTTGCAGGATGGATTCGCGGATGTACGCATCGTCGGCGGTTACCGTGGAACCATCGGCGAGGAGCACTTTGGCGTCGTACACGCCGTTAAGAGATGGGCCGCGGCCAGTGCCATTGGAGATATGGCAAGTGACACAAGCGAGTTGTGTAAAGAGTTTTTCACCCGCGGAGGTCGGAGTGACGTCTCCGCCCTCGTCGGAAAGCCAGGCGGCGTATTCGGCGGGATCCATCACGGTTACCCAGCCGCCCATCATGGCGTGATTCGTGCCGCAATACTGCGAGCAGAAGAAGTGGTACTTGCCGACCTTGGTGGCACGGAACCACATGGTGTTATATCGTCCCGGGACGACATCCATTTTGACGCGGAAGGCCGGGACATAAAAATCGTGAATGACATCTTCGCTGCCAAGGATGAGCTTAATATCGCGATTTACGGGGATGTGCAGCTCGTTGATTTCCTTGCGGCCAGTGGGCTGCTGCAGCTTCCACATCCACTGCTTGCCAACGACGTAGATGTCCAAAGTATCTTTCGGTGCAGTGCGATAGTGGACGTAAATCACGGCGCCCCAGGCGAACATGCCGAGAGCCAGAATGAGGGGAATCAGGGTCCAGCCGATTTCGAGCGCGGTATTGCCATGGATTTCAGCGCCAATTTCGCTGGCGCTCCTGCGACGGAAGCGGAAAGCCATAAATGCGACAACCAGAGTCACCAGCACCGTGAAGAAGATCGAAGTGACGAGGATATACGAGAAGAGGGCATCCACGTGTCCAGCGAAACTGGAGGCCTGCTCCGGGAAAAATGGCAGCGGTGACGGCACGGCTCTAATGTGCTCCTTGCTTCGGCAATTCCGGTGCTGCGTTGGAATCCGCACCGGTGTGAAGATCACGCCGGCGGAAAATCACGAAACCGATGGCGATGCAGAGCAGCGTGGCGACAGCGCCCATGCGAATGACCGTGAGAATGGTGGCGCTGTAGCGGGCTTTCGTGGGGTCGTACTGATAACAGAACAGCAGGAAATGATCGACGGGCGAGCCGATTTTTCCCGCGGAGGCATCCACGAGTCCCAAACGGACATTGCTCGGCGGATACTCGACGCCAAAGAAATAGCGGGAGATGCGACCGTCGGGCGTCAACAGGAGGATGCCGCTGGCGTGGGCGAAGACTTTGGTCTTCTCGTCGTAGCTGAAGCGGAAATTGGCGGCCTTTGTTACCGCATCAATGGATTCCTTGCTGCCGGTGAGAAAATGCCAGCCCGCCTGGGTGG
Organism: uncultured Acidobacteriaceae bacterium; assembly: GCA_964405585.1. Classification (GTDB taxonomy): domain Bacteria; phylum Acidobacteriota; class Terriglobia; order Acidiferrales; family UBA7541; genus Acidiferrum. The sequence continues at coordinate 6,296 of CAYOOS010000017.1, forward strand.
CGGGGCGCGCAAAACGCGACATCGCTTCATGTTTCTTCGTGAGGGCGGCATCGGGCGTGTCTGACGGATCGAAACTGAGGAACACCACCTGGTAGTCGGTTCCAGGATTGAAGGAAATCATCTTCAAGGTGCCGACGACGGATTGTTCCACCTGGCTGCAGAGCATAGGGCAGTTGAAATAGACGAAGACAAGCACGATGGGTTTCTTACCGGAATAATCGCGGAGCCTTACGCGGGTGCCCATCTCGTCGGTAAACGCGGCATCGAGCGGGATTTGTGCGTTCAGTTGCGGATCGAATCCCACATTCGCGAGGGCCGGGGGCAAGCCATTGGAAGACTGGCCAACATTGTCAGGAATCATCTGGGCGCGGCAAGCCGTGAGGCCTAGCAGCAGCGCCAGTGCAGCCACGAAATAACGAAGTGCTTTCATTTCTCTACTTCTTCTTTTCTGCCGGAGCCACGGGCACTGCCGGCAATCCCTTTTCAGCGATGATCTTCATGGCCTCGCTCACCGGAATCTGTGCGATGCCGCTGTTCTTATCAATCCAGAGGAACTGGTTGTTGGCTTCGGTATCGGCTTGGACTTTGTTGCGCATATCGCTCTGCGGATCGGTCAAATGGCCGGGCATGCCCTGCATGCGCGGTTCCGGAGGCATGGTGGCGCCAGCGTTTCCGCGTGAAGGAGGGGGTGGCGTGTAGGTGCTTTGCCAGTAGCGCGTAAGCCCGCGATAGACGACAAGCGTAAGGCCGTAAGACAAAACAATGGCGATGCCGAGATACATCAAGAATTTCAGGATGGGGCTGGTGCTGACGTCGCGCGCTTCAAAGGAAACGTCGTCGTGCAGCGGCCTTTCGGGCGCGCCGTGGCCGTTTTTGAGGGGCTCAGTGCTCATGATGCGCAATGGCCTCCGCAAGTTTCGGGTCGCCCAGGGGAAGCAGCGGCTGCTGCTTCAGATTGAAGGCGAAGAATCCCACCCAAAGTCCGATCAGGGCGATGGGAACGACGATGTCGCGCCAGTTGGGCATGGCATTGGCGGTAAATTCCGGCCGGGTCATCCAGAAGAGATCCACGAGGCGGAACACGATCATCCAGATGGCAACCTTGGTAATGAGACCAGCGCTGCGCTTGACGTCGCGCGACAAAAGGACAAGGAATGGCAGGGCGAAACTGAAGAGCAGAACGATGACCGCAACGACGCCCCAGCCGCCGTACAAACGCGTGCGATAAAAGGAAATCTCTTCGGGCTGGTTGCCGGACCAGATGATCAGGAGTTGCGAAAAATCGAAATAGGCCCAGAGCATGTTGAAGGCGAAAAGCAGTTTTCCGAGATCGTGGAGGTGACGTTTCTGAATGATTTCCGAGTAGGGCGTGGAGCTTGAGAGGGCCGCCACGACAATGATCATGAATGACATCGCGGTGATGGCCTGAGCGCCGACAAAGATGAATCCATAAATTGTGGAAGCCCAATGGGGCGAGAGGGACATGACCCAATCGATTGCGGCAAAGGTCATGGCCAGGATGTACAGGATGATTCCCGGACCGGCCATAAGTTTGAAACGACGGCGGAGGGCGCGATCTTCGGGGTTCTGATCCTGCTCGCGTGACCAGCTATTGAATAGCCAGACCAACGCACCCCAGATGGCGAAATAGAGGAAAGCGCGACCCAGGAAGCCGCCGGTTGTCAGGTACGTCTGCTGATATGCGGAAAGGGGCGTGGCCTTAAGTTTATCCGGATCGAGCCAGGCAATGTAGAGCGTCTTCATGCCGAATATGATGGGCACGAACATCAGCAGGACGAGCCAAATATTCCGTGAAGCGGCTTCCAGGGGACGACGGATGATGATGCCCCAATGGCCGCCAGTCAAATGTTGCAACATGAGCAGACCGAGCGAGCCCAAGGTGAGACCCAACACGAGCAAAAAACTGAAGAGGTAAGACAAATAAAAATCTTTGGGCGAGGAGACCGCGGCAAAAATAGTTGCGACTAATGCCACGCCGCCAATTGCCAGTCCAGCGGTCTGGACGCGACCCACGCTATCGGGCGCTTTGTATTCTTGCACGTTCACTTCGCGGCTCCTTGAGCCATGAGTTTCTCCCGTACACTGGCGGGCAGATCGGCCACATGGGCGTTTCTGCTTAACTGCAGGGCGCGCACATAGGCAATGATGGCCCAGCGGTCACGCGGCGGAATCTGCGCGGAATAGCCGTACATGGCGCCAAAACCGTTGGTAATCACGTCATAGATGTAACCGTTAGGCTCCTGCCGGAGGCGATCCTGGTGATAGCTGGGCGGGTGCTTCATGCCGCGCATGGCCACCATTCCCAAGCCATCGCCCTGGATTCCGTGGCAAGGCGTGCAGAAAATGTTGTAGCGCTCCTGGCCGCGCTCGAGCAGTTGTTGCGTGACGGGGAGAGGAAACGCATTGGAATCCTTGGGCACAAACAGAGCGTCTTCTTCGACGGAGCCGCGTGGGACGGTATTATCGAGTAACTGGCGCTCCGAACGGCCATCGGCAAAGAGGCTAGAAGGCGAAAGCGTGTTCTGGCGTGGCTGATTGGCCATATCTTGGCGCAAGGTGTAGTCGCAACCAGCCAAGGCAATCGTTGATGAAAAGATGAGCAGAATCGCGCGAAGCGAGGAGTTAGTCTTCATCCTTCACCTCGCTGACGTGCTCGGCAGAGACGCTTTGCAGGAACCGGGAGGTCTCCGCCAGGTTAAATTTTGGATCGCGCGCCTCGATGCAAAGGAAGAAGCGATCGGTGGACGCGCGCGCGAAGCGTTCGACGCTAAACACCGGGTGATTCGGTTGCGGCAGTTTGTTCAAGGCGAGCATTCCCACCACGGCAAAGATGGAGGCGCCAAGGACGGTCAGTTCAAAAGTGACAGGAATGAAGGCAGGCCAACTGTTCAAGGGCCTACCACCGATATTCATGGGGTAAGTGATTGCGGCAACCCAATACTGCAGACCAAAACCGGTCAAGCCGCCGCCAAGACCGCCAATCAGGGTAATCAGCGGTACGGCAGTCCAGCGGAAGCCCACGGCGTGGGCGAGGCCGTCAACGGGAAAGGGAGTGTAGGCAGTAATGTGCTTGTAGCCCGCCTCGCGCGCCTTTCTTGCGGCGCTAAGGATCTGTTCCGGCGTCGCGAACTCGCCCATCACGCCAAAGAGTTGTGAGCGGTGCTCCTTCATTGGTGATCCCCGCCGGAGTGCGATTGGTGCGCGACAAGCTCCCGCATTTCCGCGATGGCGATGGCCGGCAAGCCTCGCACAAACAAAAAGATCAGCATCACGAACAGACCGAGGGTGCCGATAAACGTACTGAAATCCCAGAAGGTGGGCTGATAACGGCCCCAGGCGGAAGGCACGAAGTCGCGGGTCAGCGAAATCACGACGATGACGAAGCGCTCCAGCCACATGCCGGTGTTAATGACCAGTGACATTACGAAGAGGGCGGCGACATTGCGGCGCACCTTTTCAAACCAGAGCAATTGAGGAGTAAGGATGTTGCAGAGGATGAGCGCGAAATAGTAATGGGAGTAAGGCCCATGGAGGCGTTGCTGGGCCAGGAAGACGTCGAACTTGTTGCCACTGTAGAAGGCCATGAAGAACTCGACGAAGTAGCCATAGGCCACGATCAAGCCGGTAGCGAGCATCACCTTGGCCATGTTGTCCAGGTGACGCATGGTGATGAAATCTTCCAGGCCGTAAGCTTTGCGCAGGGGAATCGCCAGCGTGAGAACCATGGCGAAACCGGAATAGATGGCGCCAGCAACGAAGTAGGGAGGGAAAATCGTGGTGTGCCAGCCGGGCACGATGGCAACGGCGAAATCGAAGCTCACCACGGTATGCACGGAAAGCACGAGCGGCGTGGCAAGACCCGCCAGAAGCAAATACGCGGACTGATAGCGGTGCCAGTGATGTGCCGAACCGCGCCAGCCGAGGGCCAGCACCCCATAGATCACCTGCTGAATGCGATTCTTAGCGCGATCACGAAGCGTGGCGAGGTCTGGCAGCAGTCCGACAAACCAGAACATGAGGGAGACTGTGCCGTAGGTGGAAACCGCGAAAACGTCCCAGATGAGCGGGCTGCGAAACTGCGGCCAGATGCCCATGGTGCTGGGGTACGGCATCATGTAGTAGGCCATCCAGGGACGGCCGGTGTGGATCAACGGGAAGATGCCGGCGCAGGCGACGGCGAAAAGCGTCATGGCTTCGGCGAAGCGGTTGATGGAAGTGCGCCATTTCTGATTGAGCAGAAAAAGAATCGCGGAAATGAGCGTGCCGGCGTGGCCAATACCGATCCACCAGACGAAATTGACGATGGCAAAGCCCCAACCGATGGGAATGTTGATGCCCCAAATTCCGACGCCCTTGACGATGAGCCAGGCCAGAGATCCGAACAGCACCATCACGAGACTGAAAGTAAGTGTAAAGCCCGCGAGCCAGCCAATGCCTAAGGGGCGGCTGAGAACGACGGCGGCAATTTTGTCGGTGACCGAGGCGTAGGTGTGCCCCGGTCCGAGCACCGGGTCCAGCCGGCGGATTTCGGGTGCGCTCAAAGGAGGCTGATCCGCGCTCATGCCTTCTCCAACTCCGAATTCGGATTGCGCACAGCCGCTAGATACGTGGTGCGGGGCCGGGCATTGATTTCACCCAGTAATGTGTAATTCCGCTGCTGCGCTTTGAGTTTGGCCACACGACTGGTGGGGTCGTTGGCATTGCCAAATACGATCGCTTCGCTGGGGCAGGCGGATTCGCATGCCGTGACGATTTCGCCATCGCGTATCGGCCGATTCTGTTTTTCGGCTTCGATGCGCCCATTGTTAATGCGCTGCACGCAGTAAGTGCACTTTTCCATCACACCGCGGCTCCGCACTGTGACTTCGGGATTGCGCAGAAGCTTGAGTTGGGGCGTATCCCAATCCTGGAAGCGAAGGAAATTGAAGCGGCGCACTTTGTAGGGACAGTTGTTGGAACAATAGCGCGTGCCGATGCAGCGGTTATAGACCATGTCGTTCAGGCCTTCGGCGCTGTGCACGGTTGCGCCGACGGGGCAGACCTGCTCGCACGGAGCGTTTTCACATTGCTGGCAAGGCACGGGCTGGAAAAACGTTTGAGGATTATCAAGAGTGGGATTGTATTTGGACGGATCGCCAGTTGCTTCGCCGCTGGTAGCGGATTCCGAGTTCGTATAGTAGCGATCGACGCGGATCCAGTGCATTTCGCGGCCGCGCATCACCTGATCCTTGCCGACGACCGGAATGTTATTTTCCGCCTGACAGGCGACCACGCAGGCGTTGCAGCCATTGCACTTGTTCAAGTCAATGGCCATGCCCCAGGCATAGCCTTTGTATTCAAACTCTTTGTAAAGCGAATCGTCTTTCGCGGGAAGTTCCGCGCCTTCGTGGGCGAAGGAGGGATTCTTCTGATATTCCGCAAGCGTGGCGGTGCTCAGGATCTGGCGGCCTTCCATATTGAAGTGATACTGGGTGCAGGCGAGCGGATAATCGTCGCCGGTGAGCGTGAGGGTGCCCCCGGCCGCAATCCACAAGGCGTCTGAAGTACGCACGACATAAGCGTTGAAACCTTTGTTCGAGCCAGTGAATCCGGCGCGCGTACGGCCATAGCCGAGCGGCAGCACGACGGAATTTTCCGCCTGGCCCGGCAAAGTCCACGATGCGGCCGTCACCTTGCTGTTGTTCAGAGCGATGTCTACAACCGTGGAGCGGACCTGGCCGTGCTCGCCGCCGCGGGAGGCAATCTTATGGGCCATTTCCAATTTTTGCGCGAGCTTGGGGCTTACGAGGAGGGCGTTGTCCCACGTTAGCTTAGTGACTGGCCTTGGCAATTCCTGCAGCCAGCCGTTGTTGGCGAAGCGGCCGTCGTAAACGTTGGGGTCTGGGCGGAAGAGAAATTCGATCTGGTCCGCAGGCGAGGGCTTGAAGACAGGGAGGCTGGTGGCGCTGAATTTAAGTTCGGGAGTGATCGGAGCGAACTTCGTGCCGTGGACAACGCCGTCATTCAACCACTTGCGCCAGCCGACGTCGATGGACGAATCAAGATGGGTAGAAGCTTCCGTCCAGAAGGCACGCACGGCATCGTACGCGGGCATTCCGGGCTTGTCGCTGAAGGCGGCGACGACATCGTGCGCCGAACGTGTGTAATAGAGCGGGGCGATTAACGGCTGAATGATCGTTGCGGTGCCGTCGTAGGCGCGAGCATCGCTCCAGGTCTCCAGGTAATGCGATTCGGAAACATGCCAGTGGCAGTAGTAGGAAGTCTCGTCGTAGTAAGGGCTGAGGTGAATCGCAGTGGAGACGCGCTGCAGCTTGGAAGTGAAATCGAAATCGTGGGGGGCGTCGTAAACGGGATTGCCGCCAAGAATGAGCAGGAGATCGACTTTGCCAGCATTCATATCCGCGCAAAGGTTGCGCAGCGATTCGATATTGCTTGTGGGATCGGCTTCAACGGGCTCCGTGTAGTAGAGCGTGGCGCCGACATTGCCGAGAGCGGCGTTGATGGCGTGCGCGAGAGCATGAACGGCGGGCGGCTGGTATTCGCCAGCCACGACGAGAGACGCACCGCGCTGTTTCTGAAGATCCTTGGCGACCGCATCCAGCCAGGTTGCGGCTTCACCGGAAAGGGGCACAGGGCTGCTCAAGCCGAGCTTTCCAGCAAGCGCGCGCGCAAAAAGTTCGATGTCTCCTGCTTTCAGCGGCATGCGGTGATCCGCCGAAGAGCCGGTGACCGTCGGAGTGGGCTCGACAACATAGAGCCGGTTCATCGTATCGGTGGGGCCATCCAGCTTTCGCCGGCGCGCAAATTGTTTGGCGTAGACGATGTGGCCCGGACCGCTGCCAAGAAAATCGGAATCGAGCGAGAGAATCACGTTCGCTTTGCCCGGCACGTAGACGGTGTTGACGACGCGGCCAAAAGCCAGTTTCGCGCCTTCGCGCGCGCCTTCGCCCGCAGCGGGTTCCCACTGATGCCACTTCGCCTGTGGATATAGCGCAAGGAGCTTTTGGATCTGCCCGGCCAGAGTGGGTGAAGTGACTGTGCCCGTAAGAATACGGAAGCCGTCGCCGTTTTGCGCCTTAACGGAGGTCGCGAGGCCCTGTGCGGCATCGAGGAACGAGGACCAGGAGCGGATTTCGCCGTTTTCCAAAACCGTTTGCGCGCGATCGGGATCGTAAAGATTCAGGATGGAAGCCTGCACCAAGGCGTCGGTGGAGCCCAGGCTTGAGGGATGATCGGGATTTCCTTCGATCTTGGTGGGACGCCCTTCGTGGCTTTCCACAAGGACGCCAACCGCATCTGCGCCAAACGGCACGGCGGTGGCGTAGAAATTCGGCTTACCGAGCACCATGCCGTCCGGTTGCTTCACATATGGCACGACGTGCGATTCATCGGGGCGGCCGCAACCCGCGAGGCCCGCAAACGCCAGCGAAGCACCCATCAACTTCAGGAAATCGCGGCGATCGACGGCGTCGTCCCATTCCGAAGCCTGGCGGGGGAATTCGCGGTGCAGCAAATCCTGGAAATGGGGGTCGTCGGCAAGTTCTTCCAGTGTGCGCCAGTATTGTTTGCCGGATTTGTCCTTGAGCTTTTCGCGGACAGCAGCGAGGTCCAGGGTGTATTCGCGCAGGGTGCCGTCTTCGACATGTTCTTCATGCTCGTGACCGTAAGCATCATCCGGCGCGGCCGCACTTTGCGGTGCGCCCTGCAGTACGCGCAATTCCTTTTCGTTTGCTTGCTCGCTCATAGCATCCATTAACGGTGGCAGGTCGAGCAACTGGTCAGCTCGGCCGTGGTCCGAATTTTGTAGTCCGCCGCGAGTTTTGGTCCGACATCTTGCTGATCCGCAGGCGCCTTCCAATCCATATTGAAAATCTGGTCTCTGGGACGAAGATTCGGCTGAGGATCGCGATGGCAATCCAGGCACCAGCTCATGGTCAGAGGAGAAGCTTGGAAGACAAGGGGCATCTGATTAATCGAACCGTGACAGGAGGAGCAGCCAATGCCCTTGTTGATGTGAATGCTGTGATTGAAGTAGACGTAGTCGGCCAGGCGATGGACCTTGACCCACTGAATTGATTGGTCGGTGCGAAAACTCTCGCGAACGGGCTCGAGATAACCGACATTGTTAAAGAGAACGGAATGGCAGTTCATGCAAGTCTTGGTGGGAGGAATGCCCGCGTATGCGGAACTTTCCACGCTGGTATGACAATAGCGGCAGTCGATGCCATCGTCTCCGACATGGTGCTTGTGGCTGAACTGTACGGGTTGATCGCGGGAAACGCGTTCGTTGGTGATATAGGGGGAGCGAGCAAGAACCAATACCGCAGTCAGCGCCAAGCCGCCCAGAACGACCGTTCCGAGCAGACTAAATCTCGCGAGAAAATTCGCACTGCGGTGAAAGATCTGTGCCATGTCAGCGTTGCGCTTGGGTAGAGGGATTCTCCGGAAGGGTCATAACTCTCGGGGGAATCTTCCACTCTTATGCCGGACAGCGCCGGTCCGGGCCGGAACGACCCGATAGTTTCCACCAAAATCTTCTGGAATGCAACCCGAAAGGCAGATGGATTAGAAGCGGAAGCCAGAATTCACAACTGCAAAAAAATCTGTACGGTTCAAAGATTTTGAAATTACAGCAAAGTTGCGAGACGCGGAGAAACTCGTTCCGAAAGGTATCTCCGCACGTTTCGCGGAGATTTCCGGGCCAGAGAAGCGAGAGATTTGGCTTCACTCATTTCATAAATGCTACTTATACACCACACCAATGCATTCGACTCTTGTTGATGGCGTGCAGCGTGCTATTCTTAGTCTTTCGCTGATTCCGCGGCGAAAAGCAACGGCTCCGGCTCTTCCCGGACAGCCGACAAACGCCGCTGGGGCGTGGTCCAATTGGTAGGACACCTCACTGTTAATGAGGACGGTGAAGGTTCGAATCCTTCCGCCCCAGCCAATTTTCTTCACTTGAAGGATGAAGGATTTCGTTCCTGAGGTTCGCCAGCGAGGCCGGGTTCAGTCCTTCTGCGTGGGAAGGCCCGCTTCGAGCCAGCCTTTCCAGCCGCCGTCCATCGATTCCACGTTGGTGTAGCCCATTTTTTGGAGGTTTTCGGCGGTGAGTGCGGAGCGGAAGCCGCCACCGCAATAAAGGATCAGTTTCGCGCTGGTGTCTGGCACGCGCTGCTCGATATCGCGTTCGATGATGCCTTTTCCGAGATGCACCGCGCCCGGCAAGTGCCCGCGGGCCCATTCGCTTTCCTCGCGCACGTCCACGAGAATGAACTCTTCGCTGGTATCAAGGCGGCGTTGGACTTCGGCCACGGTCGTTTCCTTTACGCGTTTTTTCGCTTCATTGACCAGTGCCAGAAATTTTGGTGCGTGCGCCATGGCTTCCTCCTCGGTATAACATCTGCCCCAAAAGCCTACCACGCCTAGTGGCCAAGCAAAAAAGAGGGCGCCCCAGACTTCTGGGAGCGCCCGTAAGCACTGCAGATGAGATAGTTTTTGGCCGGTGTGCTACTGGTCGCTCTTTTTGGCGAAGGCGCGCACGTAATTGACCAGATTCCAGCGCGTTTCTGCCTTGGTGCGATCGCCTTCACCGCCCACCATTTTTCCACGGCCGTTGGTGATGATATAGAACAGCTCGCCGTCGGTGAATTTCGCGATGGTGCTGGCATCGCGCCAATCGTTCAACTTCAGATTCATCGAACCGGCCAGATCGCCCTTGCCGTCGCCCTCTTTCCCATGGCACATAGCGCAGTGATAACCGTAGAGGCGCTTGGCTTCGGCAAGGCCTTCCGGCGTGGGTTTCACGGGATTCTTCTTCGCTGCGTCATCCGCGGAAATGGGTGGTGGGGCCGCTTCGGGTGCTTGTGTGCTGTCTTTCTGTTGCGCGAATCCGATGCCCAAGCCAAGAAGCAGAACAGTACTGAACAAAATCGCGTTTCGCCGCATATAGACCCCCTGATTGGAAGGAAGTGCCGAGGGAGCAATTTCGACACCGTCTAGGGCGATTCTACAACCGCGCCGCGCACAAAGAAAGGTCAACGGGCAGATGTGACGGCAAGATCACTCCCGATGGGAAGCAATTTGTGAGGACTGTTCCAGTGGGTTCAGGGTTTCGTTGCTGCAAGCTGGCTACTGGCAACGGGCATCCGGCAACTGTGGACGGGTTCATTGCCGCGGCGTCCGGTGGTGAAGGGGCTCGTTTCGCGAACGCGAGTGCGCAAGCCATCGATCTCTGCCGGGATGTTTTCTTGTGAAGCTCCGCGACTTACGTAAATCAGGAGTGCTGCTTCTCCGGGGGAGTCTACGCTGGAGGTGATGCCGACGCCGAGAATTCCTGGCTGTTTCAGCAGTTCAGCGACGTGGGCGGAGTGCACGGACTTGGCGCGCAGGTATTCGCCCGGCTGGAAGGGGTAGACGATTTGCGGCCGGCTCGCAGCGCTTAGGAGATCCGCGGTCTCTTCACTGCTCAGGAGCCCCTGATGCGCCCAGGCATTACCTTCGACGAGCCGCGTACGAATGCCGTCGAGCGTCCGTGGAATGCTGGCAAGAGATTCGCCGGTGCCGACAAAGAGAAGAATAGCGGCTTTGCCGGGTTGATCGTAGCTAGCACCCACGGAGATGGCTTTGATTGCCGGAATGGTCAGAAGTTGCGGAGCGTGCAGATCGCGCGCCATGCTTGCCTGCTGGATGGATTCAGACGCGGCCTGGACCTGCGGGACCGTGGTGATTGCCTGCAGCGCCGGCAATGTGCAACCGATCACCTGGTGGGTTGGGTTTGTCGTGCTATTGCCAACGAACACCGGCGTGGCGTTCCCGGCGCCCACAAAGTAGGGAAGTACATCGGTGATGGGATTGCCGACGGTGTCTGTATCCGAACCAGCAAATAAAAGTGCAACGGCTTCTGCCGTATCTTGCGTCACGATCAGGGAACCGGAATCGCCGGAGTCGCTGAAATTTCCGCCGGAAACGGAAACCAAGTCTGTATAGCTGACGTTGAATGCGGGGTTCGCATCGCCGCAATGAGCGTAATAGCTGACGGTGGAGGCCACGTTGGTGCCGAGGATGGTCGAACACGTTAACCCAGTGGTTCTGCCGCTCTTGGCAACGGCGCCATTGTGCGGGGCACCGAGCGCTTGGACGGGAGTGAGACCAGCGCCCGAGGCGGGTGCACCGGAATTGGGAACGCCATTGGTAAGCGTGCTGCCGAGGAGCAGGATGTTGCCGCTGGTTTCCACTGCGCCGCTGGCTATTTGTGCGATGGCGGCGTCGATTTTTGGGATTGGCCCGGTTTGCAGATTGAAGAAATCCGAAAGGTTTGCGACCGTACGGGTGGAAGCAGTCGCACAGTTAGACTCGATCACTCCGGGCTGGGTGATGGCGTCGCCCGCATTCCCGGTGCTGGCGTTTCCGTTGTCGCTGAGCGCCATCACATGGTTGTTGCTTAGGACGTAGTATGAGCCACTGCGGATCACCAGCGAACCCAGAGTACCGGAGCAGCAGTAAACTCCGCTAATGTCATTAATATTGCCGCCGGACGTGCCTAACGTGATCGCACCGGATTGAGTTTGCTGTTCTTGCGTCGGCAGACTGACGGTAGCAGTCCCAGTGGCCCCTGAATTGGCCTGAGAAACAGCGGTAATCGTCACGGTGGCGATGATGGGTTGGGTGGGAATCAGACTCGGTGCAATGGCCTGCGGGGCGGTATAGAGCCCTGACGTGGAGATGATTCCGGTGGTGGCACTACCGCCAGTGACTCCATTAACCTGCCAGATGACAGCTTGATTGGTGCTTCCTTGAACTGTGGCGGTGAACGCCTGTGTCGTAAAGAGGTTCACGGTAGCGGCGGCCGGTTTGACCGTGACGCCGGTGGCTTGGCCTCCACCACCGCCCCCACTGCTCTTGATGTCCGATAGACCACTGCAACCTGCAAAGCACACGGACAATAAGGAAATGAACAGGATTTCGCAGATTCGGCGCATAGATTCTCCCCGATTCACCACGCGAGGCCAGCGTAACACGCGCCATTCAACGGCAGGCGCTGCGTGGCAGGCGGCGTGCCGTATGGAGTTCCTGTCCCAGAGGACAGGTCCGAGTTTGAACGACGAGTGGAGGGATCGCGCGGGGTCGGAACGAAGCAGTTTTCTTGTAACGTCGGGGGGAGATCAGGTCGCTGGGTTCGGGCTGCGATTCAATCCAGGTCGCGCCAATTGGGGCCGACACCGATTTCCACGACCAAGGGCACGGCGAGTTTGTGCACGCCTTCCATCTCTTCCTTGACCAGGGCTTCCAGAGGTTCGCGCTCTTTTGCAGGAGCTTCAAATAACAGTTCGTCGTGCACCTGAAGGATCATGCGGGCGCTGAGTTTCTGTTTGCGGAGCCGTTCATCGATGGCGATCATTGCCAGCTTGATTAAATCCGCCGCGGTTCCCTGCAGCGGCGAGTTCAGTGCGGTGCGTTCCGCAAAATTGCGCAGCTGCATCTGAGGCGCGCTGATTTCAGGGATGGGACGAATTCTGCCGAAAAGGGTCTTGGCCATCGTGGATTTGCGCGTTTCGACGAGGACATTATCGAGGTACTGCTTGACGCCGCGATAGCGCGTGAAATAGGCGTTGATGAACTGTGCCGCTTCCTTCTGCTCGATGCCGAGTTGCTTGGCCAGGCCAAAGGCAGAAAGCCCGTAGATGATGCCGAAGTTGATGGCTTTGGCGGCACGGCGATGCTCCGCGGTTTGCGCCAGCGGGCCAACGCCAAAAACTTCCTGCGCAGTGCGGGCGTGGATGTCCTCACCATGGCGAAAGGCCTGCAACAGTACGGGATCCTGAGAAAAGTGCGCCATGATGCGGAGTTCGATCTGAGAATAGTCCGCGGAGAGCAGGATTTTCCCTTTTTCGGCTACAAACGCCGCGCGGATTTCGCGGCCCAATTCGCTGCGCACCGGAATATTTTGCAAATTGGGATCACTGGAACTGAGGCGGCCGGTTGCTGTGCCCGTTTGAGAAAAGCTGGTGTGCAGGCGGCCGGTCTCGGGATGAATCAGCTTTGGAAGAGCATCGACATAAGTGGACTTCAGTTTGGCGATCTCGCGATATTCGATTACCTTGCCCGGCAACTCATGCTGGTCAGCCATTTCTTCCAGGATGTCGGCAGCGGTGGAGCGCACTTTGCCCTTTCCGCGACGTGAGGGCGGCTGCAGATTCAGCTTGTCGAACAGGATTTCCGCAAGTTGCGAGGGTGAATTGACGTTGAATTCACTGCCCGCGAGTTTCCAGATCTCTTTTTCCAGGCGGCGAACTTCCTTTTCCATGGACTTGGACATCACGTCCAGTGCTTTAGGATCGACGCGAATGCCGATGCGTTCCATCTCCGCGAGCACCGGGGCCAGCGGCAGATCGATCTTTTCGTAGACTTCGATGAGTTGCTGAGCCTCCACCTGTTCGCGTAGAAGAGGAGCGATGCGCTGGAGATAATCAGCGCGTTCACCGGCTCCGCCGCCGAGAGGCACGTTGAGTTGGCGGAATACGACTTCGGCAAAATCATGTTTGGCGGTGGTTGGCCGCAACAGATATGAATAAATCTGCGTGGCGTGCAGGATATTTTCGGATTTGGAGGTCAACAGTTGAAAGAGCTTCGGATCGTGCACGATTTTGGGGCGTTTGGCATCGTGCAAAACAGGCTCCAGCGCTTTCAGCGCTTCGCCTTTTTCGCCCACCCATATGGCGCGGCCTTCGCCGGGCTTCGAGGAAACTTCAATGCCGTTGACACGCGTCCCGAAGCCTTCCGCTTCGCGCTCGCCGGTTTCCAGGTTCAGCCAAACTGACAGCGGGCGTTTTGCCGGCAGTTTTTTCAGGTACTCGCTGAACTCCTGCACATTTGCGAATTGCAGATAGTCTTTTGCGGGATCACCATTCGCGCCTGCCGGGGCGTCCGAGGCCGGCACAGCCTCGCCGGTGGGCTGAGCCGCGCTGCTGGCCAGCAAGTCCTTCAACAGCGAGTTGAAGCCAAGTTCGCGGTAGAGGACAGCGAGGGCGGCGGAATCGGGTTCGCGCACCTGCAACTTGCCGAGGTCGAGATCGAGCGGCACGCTGGTCTCAATTGCGGCCAGTTGCTTGCTCATCATGACCTGTTCTCGTTGTTGTTGGAGGGCTTCGCGATACCTCTTATTAGTCACTTCGTCGGCGTGATCGAGCGCGCTTTCCACGCTGCCGTATTTCTGAATAAGTTCAGTGGCACCTTTTTCGCCAATTCCCTTGGCGCCCGGAATGTTGTCCACGGTATCGCCGAGCAAAGCCATCAGGTCGATGACTTTTCCCGGCGGCACACCCAGGATTTCCTGGACCTTCTGCTCATCCACGATACTATCGGCTTTTGCTCCACCCGATCCGGTGCGCAGGATTCGCACGCCCGGAGTGACGAGCTGCATCATGTCCTTATCATTGGAGATGACCAGCACTTGCAGCTTTTTCTCCACGCCTTTTTTCGCCATAGTGCCGATGACGTCGTCGGCTTCGTAGCCATCGAGTTCCAGGATGGGCAGGCGCATCGCTTCGCAGAGCCGCCGCACATACGGCAGTTGCACTTTCATTTCGTCCGGCATGGGCGGCCGCTGCGCCTTGTAGGATTCAAAAAGCTTGTCGCGAAAAGTCGGCTTGCTGGTGTCGAAGACGATGCCCAAATACTCGGGCTGATAATCCTTGATGATGCGCCGAAGAATATTGGCGAAAAGGAATGGAACCTTCGTGGGAATGCCGCTGGGCGCATTCATGCGTACCATGGGGGCGTAGAAGGCCCGGTAGATGTGTGCCATGGCATCCACCAGGAAGAGCTTTTTTGAGATTTCGTCTTTCGGCGGCATCGGGCGAGTATAACAGGAGTTGTTTTGCCGTGCGGCTGCTCAGATAAGCGTGCACAAGCGGCAGCGGCCTGGCGTTGTTCGAAATTCTTCAGCTTACAATGGCAAGCGATTTGCCAACTTCCGCCAGAATATCCGCGGCCTTCAGCAGATGCTCGCGTTTGTGGGCGGCGCTGACGATGGCGCGCAGGCGCGCCTTGCCTTCGGCTACCGTTGGATAACCAACGGCCGGAGCGAAGACGCCCGCATCGAATAATTTGCGCGAAAATTCAAAGGCTTTTGCCGCTTCTCCGACATGAATCGGAATAATCGGCGTCTCGCTGGTTTTGAACTGGAAGCCGCGCTTTTTCAATTCACGTTTGAAGAATTTCGTATTGGCCCAGAGCTTCTTCACCAGTTTTTCGCCTTCCGGGGAATCGAGCAGCGAAAATGCGGCCTGGCACGCCGCCGCGATAGCGGGTGGGTGCGAAGTGGAAAACAGGAAAGGCCGGGCGCGCAGATAGAGGAAGTCAATCAGATCGCGCGAGCCGCACACATATCCGCCCATGGATCCAATTGCCTTGCTGAGCGTGCCAACCTGAATGTGCACGCGCCCGTGGCAATTGAGGTGGTCCACGGTGCCACGCCCGGCCCGGCCCAGCACGCCGCTGGCATGCGCATCGTCCACCATCATGATGCAGCCGTACTTTTCCGCGAGGTCGCAAAGCTGCGGCAGCGGCGCGATATCTCCATCCATGGAAAACACACCATCGGTGATGATCAGCTTGTGGCCGTTCCAGTTCGATGTCTCTTTCAGGATGCGCTCGCAATCCTCAATGTTTTTATGCTGAAAGACCTTGATGGTGGCTTTGGAGAGGCGCGCGCCATCGATGATAGAGGCGTGGTTCAGTTCATCCGAGATGATCAGATCTTCTTTTCCAAGGACGGCTGAGACGGTTCCCGCGTTGGCGGTGAATCCCGACTGGAACACCACGCAGGCTTCCACCTGCTTGAACTTGGCGATCTGCTCTTCCAAATCCATGTGGAGCTTCATGGTGCCCGCGATGGTGCGCACCGCGCCTGCACCAACGCCGAGCTTCTTCACCGCATCCAGAGAGGCCTTCCGCAAAGCTTTGTGCGAAGTGAGACCCAGATAATTGTTGGACGCCAAGTTAATCACCTCGCGCCCATCGAAAATGCACAGCGGCTTCTGTTCGCCTTCCAGAACGCGCAGTTTCGGCGCCACGCCTTTCGCGCGCAATTCCTGCAGCGTCTGGCTGACATAGTTCAACGGATTCGTGTGCGTTGCCTGCGACCCCAAATCACTCATGGTGTTGCTCCCTGAATCGCATGACCCCGAGAAGCTGTTCAGCGGTGTCAGCGGTTCACATTTCGTAGTATGCCGGCTCCTGTGGATTTCGCCTGGCTTAAATGTGATTCGTCACTGTCAACCGGGCAGCCCATTCGGATACATCAGAATTTTCCCTGCCAGGCCGTTCTGCAACTTTGCAAAAGCTTCCTCGAATTTTTCCAGCCCCATGCGCTCTCCAAAAAGAGGATCCAG
>CAYOOS010000018.1:0-22519 GCA_964405585.1 uncultured Acidobacteriaceae bacterium
GCTCGCCGGATTCAGGATGTAGCGGACATCGGTGAGCTGCATCGCAGGCAAGACTCCTGCCATGGGCATAAAACCTGGATTGGGACTGGTTGGACCATCAAAGTAATCGGGATTTTTCCATAATAGGCGTCCCCGCGCTTCCTCCAGCCCGGCTACAGACGCGTAATAGGCACTGATGGAGGTGCGGTAATTCCCAGCCAGGGCGCTATCGGTCCCCTGTTCGACTATCATGGCAATCGCCACTACGCTGATGAGCATCAAGGCGAAAATGGCGATCAGCAGCGCAGCGCCGCGCTCTTGCCGCCCGTTTTCTCGTTTGTTGCGCTCTTGCTTCATCGATGCTCGCTTGATTCTAATTGGAGGGGTTCAGCCGGTGACCCCTGCCGTTCAATTCGATCAGTTTCAGCTGGCCTGTTTGCGCGTCGGGCTGTTGCGTCTGGACAATCAGAGTAATGTCCACGTCGCGAATATTTTGTGGCGAATTGTACGTCCCCGCAAGTGGACAAGCAACCGCTCCCGTGGGCGTGTCGCACATGAATTGAAAGATCGGCACAGGATTGCCCGTGGGAAACATCGTCGGATACGAGGCGGTAATCTGCAAGAATTGGCCAGTAGCATTGTTCATCACATTCGTAAGAAACGGAACCATGATGCCGGGCGCGGTAGTCGGTCCTGAGGGATCGGTGTCGGTCTTTGCAGCCACGGCTCTGTACAGTGTGGTTCCCTGAAGTTGATAACGAATCCAGCTTACGACGGGCCCGGTCGGCGTCTGCAAGGTCGTCTCTAGGATCAAGTCAAAATCTCCAGGCGTCGTGCAGGTTCCTCCGCCGCCGGTTCCGATGAAGCACGATGTTGCCGAGTATCCCGGGACCCAAGCCACGGGGCTAAAGGCATAGAGCGTGGGATCCGGCAACTTCGAGAACATACCGGCAGAGGGGAATCCCGCGTCGTTCACGTCCCGAGAGATTTGATCCACAGCCAAGCGCGTTTCCTGAAACGCACCGGAAAGCTGTGTCTCGCTGGAGTAGCGTTGCTGGGAAACCTCCAGCAGACCGAACATCGCTCCGCAGATGACCAGGAACACCGCCATCGCCAGAAGCAGTTCGATCAGCGTGAAACCCTTCCGATTATCGACCTGGCGCTTCAATCCTATTTCTCCACCATGGTATCCAGGGTGATGGGATAGGTCGGCGTCTTCATGCCACGCCGGAAAACACCAAGGATAATACGCCTACCCGTGGTGACGTTGGTGATCGGGTTCGTGAAAGTGACCACAGCCCAGCGCACATCGTAGCTGGCGCCGAAAGGGTCGTTCGGATCGGTATAGTTAAAGCTGTAGCCTGGAACTTGCGCTTCCGTAAAATCAATAAGGGGTGGTGAACTGCCCGGGACCACGGAACTTCCAATAACCTGCCCAGGCTGCGAAGGGTCGCCCAGGTAGCAGTTGGTCGCCGGGGGACAGAGCACGCCCAGTGGGTCGGTAAAGGTCGGCGGAGGCGCAACCGGAACTACCAAAGTTTGCTCGCGCATGAATTCCAACTCCCTCTGAGCAAACACCAAGGCCGTTCCGTCGCTTCGATTGTTCGCGTTTAACATGGCCGAAGCGGGAACAAGTTGGGCTACCGCTACCAGTCCTACCAGAATGATAGCCGTGGCGATGAGCATTTCCGTCAGCGTGAACCCGCGCTGGGAATTCCTCGAATTGGAACATGCTCTCATAGAAATTTGCTTCAGCGCACCTGCTGCCAATATCCGGTGGCATCGGCCGTCCAGATCTGGATGGAACCCGCCGGCATCAGTATGACGGCGCGAAAGCCCGCTTCCGGAGCGACGGTGCTGCTCAGATAAAAAACGTTGACGTTCGGCGGAGTCACCGCGCCGCGGGCGTCAAAAGTAACCACCGTGCCTGTCGGAACTGGCGCCACAGGCGCGGTTCCGCTGACCGCTTGCGAAAGCATCGCAGAAGCTCCCGGAACACTTCCGGCCATCAAATTCCCCGTTGGCCCCAACAGGACCATCTTTTCGCCAGGGTCTGGTATGCCATTCCCGTTCGAGTCCGCCCAGACGAGCGTAAGAGTTGGATCGCCAGAATAGGCCTGCTGGACCTGACAGTTCACCGTTTTGTTCAAGCGGATGGCCTCGTAGCGGGAAAGACGCAGGATATCGGCCATTTGCGAAGCGGAATTTGTTAATTGATAGGCGTGGTAGGCGCGGAGGAATGCGGGCAGGCCGATGGCCATCAAGATCAGAGCGACGCCCAGCGTGACGAGCAATTCGGTCAGACTGAAGCCGAACTCGCCCCGGGATGCGGATTGTGTGTCGAACGTGCGCCGTTTCATGAAATACAATTCCCATGCATCGCCCTGCGGTGCGAAAGCCTGATCTATTGTCAACTGGGACTACTAAATTAGCAGGATTCCGGGTCAACTGATAGGCGCTATCCTTCTGGGTATTATTGAGCTATTTACACCCAGACCGAGAAGGGTAGGCCTTCCAGACGGGCCAAACAATTGCCGGAATCACACCACCGGGTTTACTGCAGTTTAATTCTTTTCCTTCACTTTTCCGCCGGTTTCTTTGTAGTGCTTTTCAAGACCTTCCTTGGTGAAGAAGTCCGCGGGCAGGTTGGGATTGGCTCTGCAGGAAGAATAGAACAACTGGGAGGCTCGCCGGTCATTGTGCACGTGGGTGAGTTGCATGGGAGTCTGAACGCCGTCATTGAGCTGGTAATTCGAGAAGATCGTCAAGTCGTCATCTACTTGCCCGGTTTCTTCATTCTTGGTGGTTACATTCATGCGCGAAGGTAAGTGGGTAGTCTGATCGAAAGCCACGCGGATGGAGCCATCTTCATTGGGATCGGTGATCTCCAGCCAATCCACCTGGCGCAAATCGGCGGTGGTGCTTCCGGCATAGTGAAGGAAGACATCCGGCTGCTTCGCCTTGATGAGCAACACGTTGCGAAGATTGTGCTTCGCGGCGGCCTGAAAATCAGAGACGGCAGTGGCCGGAGCTTCGTTCACCCCGCCTTTATCCATGGTCCAGCCTTCATTTCCAGAGAAGACTTGGACAAATATGCCGCCCTTCACAGGCATGGGCAGAGAACCGATGAGCACGGCCAGGAAGCTGGCTTTGTTGGTGCTGGTGACCACGACTTCCGTCCGATTCTTGTCTGGGAAATGCCAAAAATTGCGGTAATTGGCGTAGCCGATCAGGCCGCCACTGTGTTCAAACTGCGCCATGCGGCCTTCGCACTGCAATTCGCCGTACTCGCGATAGGCGGCATCGCCAAGCGCCGCGATGGCGTCGTGCACAAGCTGCTTGGCCTTTGCCGCGTTCTTGTCCGGGTCGTACAGCACCGGATTTTGCGCAGCGGCGAAGGGCGCTAGCAGCACCAGAACCAATGCGAGAACGAAGCAACTCTTGATCCACTTCATCCGCACAATACCGAGCCTCCGTTTACATTCAGAATTTCGCCGGTGATGAAATTCGCCAGATCCGAAGCAAGAAACAGGATGGGCCCGGCGATTTCTTCCGCGGTTCCGGGACGCCCGAGGGGAATCACATTGGCAGCCATTTTTTGCCCTGCCTTGGAGTCCAGAACGGGGTTGGACATGTCCGTGGCCACCCAGCCCGGGGCAACGCTGTTCACCAGGATGCCGTAGCGCGCTAATTCGCTGGAAAGCCCTTTGGTAAGACTGACGATCGCGCCCTTGGACGCGCCATAATGTGTGTGGAAGGACTCGCCCCGCTGCGCGGCCGTGGAGCTGATGGGAATAATCTTCCCAGCCTTCTGCTTGATCATCTGCGGCACCGCAAAGTGAATCACCGAATAGACGCTCTTCAGATTGATGCGGATCATGTCGTCCCACTGCTTTTCAGTCATTTTTTCGATGGGCAAATCTTCCACGTTCCACACGCCTGCGTTGGCCACCAGAACGTCCAATCGCCCCAGCCGGGTGATGCAGTGCTCGACGAGCTTTTTATTGTCGGCGTGCTTGCCAGCATCGGCCTTGAACGCCTCCACGCGCGTGCCTTGCTTCGCGGCCTCCTGCTCGACCTGTTTGGCGGCTTCTTTGGCGGAGTTGTAGCTGAAGACCACATCGGCCCCCGCCTGGGCAAACAGCTTCACCGCGGCTGCGCCTATTCCCCGCGATCCTCCGGTGATGAGTGCCGCCTTTCCTGCGAGTGAAATCATGATTCCCCCATTCTAAGATTCTTATACCTGGTGCGTGGTTGGCCCGGTAAGGCACCGTATTCGGCGGCTACCGCGTCGGTGCAACCCCACGCCCTACCCGCGCCGCCGCTATAAAGTCCTCAAAAAGCTTGCTTGCCAAGGCATCCCCGGACATGCGTTCGGGGTGCCACTGGACCCCGACCACCCAGTTGGAATCGCCCGTCCACTCGACGCTTTCAACGATGCCGTCCTCGGCCTTACCTGTGACCCGGAGATTGCGTCCGAGCTTCTGAATGGACTGGTGATGGGAGCTGTTCACCTCGGCGCTCGTGTCGTGGGCCAAGGCGTGGAGGCGGCTTCCCCCGACGAAATGAGCTTGGTGGCGGGGGTCATCCTTGGGAGGGAGCGGCAAGTCCTGCTTCCGGTGGGCGATCTTTGTGCCCGTTTCACTGTGCAGATCCTGGATTAGCGTGCCACCAAGATAGACATTGAGGAGTTGGCAGCCATAGCAGATTGCCAGGACCGGCTTCCTCTCGGCGAAAGCGTGATCGAGGATAGTGCGGTCGGTGCGTTCGCGCGGCGGATCCGCCGGAGCCGACTTTCCGTGGTTTGCGGTGCCGTATTCGGCAGGGTCAACGTCCGCGGGGCTCCCCGGCAACACGAAGCCATCCAAGCCCGGCAATTGCCCTTTCAAAGCATCGGGTTGAGCCAGGGAGAGGAGAACCGGCTCGCCTCCGGCCGCCTGAACGGCTTCCATGTAATTCCGGATCTTGGGCAGATTGCCTTGGGCTTCCTCCTGCGATGTCCGCCAGGGGATGCCGATCCTCGGTCGGTTGGGGCCATTGGTTGCCATGGAATCCAGCATCGTAACATTCGGCCAAGGTAGCGGCAACCGGGCCCGGAAGCTGGCCCCATAGTTCCAGGGTCACTTCGCCGGGGTGGCGTCGAGAATCGGGGTGTCTCGTCCCAGGAGCTTCCGACCGGGCTGCGCGTTGAGATCGAAGACGATGACTTCATTCTCTCCTGAGTGCAGCCAGGGGCCGGGGACGTACAAAGTTTTCTGAGGGCCGATGGTCCAGACGCGGCCCAAGGCCCTACCATTCAGCCAGACTTCCCCTTTTGTGAAGGCGCTGGTATCGAGAAAGGTGTCCGCGGGCGTGTCGACGGGGAAAGAGGCGCGGTAGAAACAGGGACCTTCGCAGGGCGTGCGCGCGAATGACAACTTGGCGGGCTCCGCCAAGGGCAAAGGATAGATGTCCCAACCGAGGACCGGTTTGCCGGAGAGGGTCACCTGTTTGGTGATGCCCTTGCGCTCGCCCCGCATGGAGACGTTGAAGTTAATCCTGCCCGTGTTTTCGACGAGAATATCCAACCGAGCCCCGGCAGGAGGTACCTCCACGCGAAGGCGATTCTGCGAGAGGCGGCGATCGAGGGCGCCAATCAGCTTGCCATCCAGATAGACCTGGGCATAGTCGTGGAGTTCGTCGAGAGCGAGAGCGCCCGCGGCAGGTCCGTCGAGATGTTTGCGGTAGAGGATGTAGCCATAGGCCTGGTCCAGGTCCTCCATGCTGAGGATTTGTTCGGAGTGCACCGGAGCAGGGAGCACATTCCAGAGGGAGACCCCTTCTGCCAGATTGAAAGGCGGAACTTTCATTGGGGGCGGTTGAGTTGGAACGGGAGGCGGCGTGGTTCCCGTAGTCTTGGCAATGAGATCTCGGAAGGCGAAATACTTCGGTGTGGGGCGGCCGCTCTCATCAAGTGGGGCGGCGTAATCGTAGCTGGTGACATCCGGCTCGTAATTCTTGCCATCGCTGTTGGCGCCATTCATCCAGCCGAAACTGGTGCCGCCGTGGAACATGTACAAGCTGACGGAATAGCCCTGGCGCAAAATCCACTCCAAGTTCGAGGATTCGTTGGCCGTGTTGGCGTTTGCGTGCTTGCTGCCCCAGTGATCAAACCAGCCGTCCCAGAATTCACTGTTGAAAAAAGGGCCGTCGGGACGGAGCTTTTTCAAATCGGCGAAATTCTTCTCGGCTTCGCCGGGGCCCCAAGCCCCAAAGTTAATGGCAACGATCAGGCCCGGAACGGAGCCAGCGGGAATTTCCTCCGCGCCGTCCGCCGTATACATCAGCGATTTAGTGAATCCCGAATCCACAAACATGCGGTGAATCTGCTCGGTGTAGGCATGGTCATCGCCGAAGGAACCATATTCGTTTTCCACCTGGACCAAAAGGATGGGGCCGCCATTGCCAATCTGCAGTGGGGCGAGTTCCTGGCCAAGGCGCTTGATCCAGCGGGCGGCGGGCTCGATGAATTTTGGATCTCGGCTGCGCACAACGGTGGAATGATCCTTCAGCAGCCAGGCGGGGAAGCCTCCGAAGTCCCATTCGGCGCAGGAATAGGGGCCGGGGCGCAAGTTGACGTACAGGCCTTCCTGTTGAGCTTCACGGACGAACTCGGCGACGTCGTTGTTGCCGGAGAAATCGTAGGAGCCGGGGCGGGGTTCATGCGCGTTCCAGAAGACATAGGTGGTGATGGTGTTGAGGCCCATGGCTCGGGCCATGCGAAGACGGTCCCGCCAATAGGCGCGCGGCACACGCTGATAGTGCATTTCACCAGCGATGATTTGAAAGGGTTTACCGTTGAGAATGAACTTGCCGTTCTGAACGGCGAAACTTCCTGGAACGGCTTGTTGTGCCGAAGCTGCGGAAGAAATGAATGTCAAGGAGAGAATGAGAAAAAGAGAGAGCCATCTGCAGTTCATGGCTCCCAGTTTGCGCGTGAAAACGCCAGTTGCCAAGCCTAGGCGTGTTTTTTTGCGTCGGTGCTTTTGGGAGCGGCGCTTCCTTTTGAAGGATCGGGATTTGCCAGGACTTTCGCGGCTTGCGCTGCTCTGAATTTCCGCAAGGCTTCGCGGTATTCGGGATATTTGACTCCCAAAATTGCCGTCGCGAAGAGCGCCGCGTTGATGGCGCCTGGTTTTCCGATTGCCAGCGTTCCCACGGGAATGCCTCCTGGCATTTGCACCATGGAAAGCAAGGAATCCAGGCCCTTCAGCGATTGCGACTCCATCGGCACGCCCAGAACGGGCAGCAACGTTTTAGCTGCAGTAACACCAGCCAAATGCGCGGCGCCACCCGCGGCCGCGATAATTACCTGCATGCCGCGATGCTCCGCTGCCGCCGCGTATTCGAATAGTACGTCTGGCGTGCGATGCGCGGAGATCACGCGCGTCTCAAACGGTACGCCCAGTTCCTGGAGAGTTTTCGCGGTGTGCTCCATGGTCTCCCAATCCGACGAGGAGCCCATGATCACGCCAACAAGAGCCGTGTTTTGCTTTTCTGCTTCACCGCTTGCGCTGTTTTTCATGTGTATGAAGTACCGTCCTGATTTGAGTGTTGCTCACAAAAGAGAATGCCGGCCAACGGGCCGGCTTCGCATCGTAACAGGCTTCTATTCTACGAAGTTTCTGCACGCGATGCGACTTTTCCGCGCTCCTTCCAGGCATGGCGCAATTGGCCGACCAGATAGAGGGAACCTGTGATGAAGACTGCATCTTCGGGTTGGGCCTTTGCCAGTGCGGCTTCCAGAGCTTGTTCCGCTTCGGGATGGACGGTGTAGCGCTCCGCGTTATGGCCGGCCATACGGGCGAGTTGCGCGGCGCTGATGGCGCGCGGGGTTCGCGGTTCCGTGAAGAACACTTCGTACGCACGCGGGAAAAGAGCGCCCGTGACTTCGTCTACGGCTTTGTCACGCATAGCCCCGAAAACCATGTACACCTTGCGGCCTTGAAAATTCTGTTCGAGAAATACTGCCAGCTCCTTGGCCGCGCCAGGATTATGCGCTCCATCGAAGTACACGTCGGGCCCGGACGCTACCCTTTCAATGCGTCCTGGCCATTGTGTTGTGGCAATGCCTCTTACGATGTTTTCATCGCTGATACGGTAGCCGCGCTCTTGCAGCAAGCGGGCTGCAGCGAGGGCGTTCAGCGCATTTTGCAACTGGAAGCGTCCGGGTAAACGTGGAGATAGTTCATAAGTACGGCCCGTTGCGTTCTCCATTGCGGTGGCGCGCGCGCAGGTTTCTTCGCTGGGCTTCTCAATCATGCGAAACACTTCGGTCGTTTCCAAGACCGGGCAGTGCAATTCCCGCGCACGTGCCAGTAAGACTTCTCGCACTTCCGGGACTTGTGGCGCAATCACCGCGGGCGTTTGCGGCTTCAGAATGCCGGCCTTCTCCGCGGCAATCTCCGCCAACGAATGGCCCAGGAAATTTTCGTGATCAAAATCAATGCGCGTGATGATGGAAATCACGGGCGTAACAATATTTGTGGCGTCCAGCCGCCCGCCAAGCCCTACCTCGAACACGCCAAAATCCACATGCTCGCGCGCGAAGATCTCAAAAGCCAATGCGGTCACGCTTTCGAAATACGTGGGGTGGGCACGCAGCTTCCCTTCCGCTAGTAACTCCTCGATGACGGCTTGTATTCGCGTGAAGGTTTCCGCAAACAGTTCATCACTGACTTCCACGCCGCTGATGCGTATGCGCTCATTGATGCGCTCGAGATGCGGCGAAGTGTTCAGGCCAGTGTGGAATCCGGCATCGCGCAGGATGGATTCGAGGAACGCCGCCGTGGAGCCTTTGCCGTTTGTGCCCGCAACGTGCACCGTGGGATAGGCGCGGTCTGGCCGACCGAGGCGCTCCGCCAGCACGGTGATGTTTTGCAGGTCGAATTTTGCGGCGGAGGCCTGTGTGGGAGCGGCCAATTCGCGGCCAAGAGACAAAAGATACCGGACCGCGGTTTCGTAATTCATTTCAGGAGATCAGGAGGTCAAGCGTGTTGGCGATGAAGGCTTTCATGTCCTTGCGGTGAACCACGGCATCCAGGAATCCATGCTCGAGAAGGAATTCCGAGCGCTGGAATCCTTCCGGCAGCTTTTGCCGGATGGTCTGTTCGATGACGCGGGGCCCAGCGAATCCGATAAGCGCGCCTGGTTCACCGATGTTGAGGTCACCCAGCATGGCGAAGCTCGCAGTGACGCCTCCTGTGGTTGGGTCGGTCAGCACGGAAATGTAGGGGAGCTTTTCTTCGTCGAGGCGCGCGAGTGCCGCGGAGACTTTTACCAATTGCATCAAGCTGATGGTGCCTTCCATCATGCGGGCACCACCGGAGCAGGAGACGATGATCAGCGGCTGCCGCGTTTCGATGGAAAGTTCGATGGCGCGCGTGACCTTTT
Organism: uncultured Acidobacteriaceae bacterium; assembly: GCA_964405585.1. Classification (GTDB taxonomy): domain Bacteria; phylum Acidobacteriota; class Terriglobia; order Acidiferrales; family UBA7541; genus Acidiferrum. The sequence goes on from CAYOOS010000018.1 coordinate 9,412, forward strand.
CTCCAACGACCGCGCCCATCGAGCCGCCGATAAATCCAAACTCCATCGCGCAGCACACGACCGGCCTGCCATTGAGTTGGCCCTCGGCCGTGCGGATGGCATCGTTCATGCCCAGCTTTTTTTGCGAATCCTTGATGCGTTTGGCGTAAGGCTTGGTGTCGACGAATTTCAGGGGATCGGTGGAAACCATCCCGGCGTCGTGTTCCGTCCAATTGCCGTCCAGCAGCATGCCCAGGCGCTGGGTGGAATTCATCCGGAAGTGGAATTGGCACTTAGGGCAGACGAGGAGGTTCTCTTCCAAGTCCTTGCGGAAGACGATGGCCCGGCAGGACTCGCACTTGGTCCACAAGCCCTCGGTGCGCACGCGGCGCTCTTCCGGCGGTGTGGCCTGATCGATGGATTTTTTGTCGCGCTTAAACCATGACATGGGAAAGTGTTGGGCTCTCGGTTGTAAGTTCTAAGTTTTAAGTTATCAGTTTCAACGTAACTTCGCCAATTCTCCGCTCGCCCCAGAGACACGCTTTGCATTACTTAAAACTGATTACTGAAAGCTGAGAACTTCAGTAGTCGATGCCTCGCCGAGCCAGTATACCCTTGGTGTAGGGGTGTTTCACTTCTTTCATCTCCGTCACCACGTCGGCCTCCTCGACTAGCAACGGATGAGCATTGCGTCCCGTGCAGATGACGTGGACCTGTTCGGGGCGTTTTTTCAGCGCGTCCACGACCTTTTCCGGGTCCAACATCTTGTAGCTGATCGTGTAGTTGATCTCGTCCAGGATCACCAGGTCATACTTGCCGCTGTAGATCGCAGCGCGGCCGGTTTCCCAACACTCCTCTGCCAGGCGAATGTCTTCCGGATCGGTTTCCGCACCGCCAATTTTCACGAAGCCACGTCCCATGGGACGGATTTCGAATTTGTCGTCGCCAAGCATTTTGGCAGCGTCCAGTTCGCCGTAGTGCCACGAACCCTTGATGAACTGCACCATCAGCACGCGCAAGCCTTGCCCCACGGCGCGAAACGCCGCGCCCAGCGCGCAAGTAGTTTTGCCCTTGCCAGGCCCGGTATAGACGATCAGCAATCCCTTTTCATTCGCCATTCGTGTGCTTTCCCTGCGCTCACTCGGGGTGCACGCGCCAAACCACTTATCATACCCCTCCCATGGTCCATCGTCCTTTCGTTTGAAGTGTCCTGCACTTCGGACCAGTAGGCTACGCGGCCGCCTTGGCATAGGCTTTGTCCACTTGGGCGGAGTCGTTATTGGGGAACGAAGCGAGGTCGCCGTGTACTGCGAGCACTGCGGATTGAAGATCTACTCTGAACATCCTGTGTGCACGCGCTGTGGCCGAGCGCCATTGCACGAGTGGATTCAATTGATCAGTCTGGCCGTACTGCTCCTGGCGACGATTGGAAATTCCGTCGCGGGCATGTTTTTGTTACCGAAGTTATCAGCGATGCACCCGTCATCACTGTTCTTTCGCGGGTGGCTGTGGGCGGACCGGGAGAGCACGCTTTATGGATGGATGCCGCTAGCCACGGCGTTGCTGCTGTGGGAGTTCCTGGTCTACCGAAAGATTCGCAAAGCCAAACCGGTAACAAAGGTTAGAGGGTGGGTGAGCCGCAAAATTCTGACATTTGTGCTTGCGGCGGGCTTTGCGCCAATACTGCCGTGGTGGATCCCCGCCAATCAGCCTTCGGACAAGATGCTGGCAGCGCTTTCGCGCTATCCCGGTTTGCCGAGCGCGATTTCCTGGGGGGGAGTACTGTTGGTTGCTATTGTGCTCTGTGTAATGGCGGAGACACGCGACTCTCTGCTTGGGCACGGGAAGGTGCTATCGCTCATAAGCTTGGGAGCGCTGGCCTTGTTTCTGACTTTGACCTTAGTTGGATGGTCGCTGAGCTGAGCGGTAGGGCATCACTCCAAGCCCAGGCGTTTGACCAGAGTTTCGATAATCACGTGAACATGTGCGAGCGCGATTTCTCCCAAACTCTCTTTTGGGTGCGCAATCGTGTCGCGCAAGATGATCCAGAGCCCGGGGCGATACACATCGTCATCACCAGGGCAAATGGCGCCCGTAAGCTGAACAATCTCAAAATGTGGAATTTGCGTAAGGTCCAAATCCACAAGCAATGAAGAATTGGGAAGAGGCGGGGGGGTTGCGACTAATTCCGTTAATACGCCGCGGGCATCGTCCACCAGATCGCGGAAGCCCTGAGATACGAGCAACGCGTCGATATCTCGCGGAGTTGGCTGTTCCATTTCGAGCAGATCGTAGTCTGGCAAGGGCTTCATTAGAGGAATTTCGATGGCCGCCGAGGGTTGTTGTTTGTCAGGTGAGATGCGCAAGGACATGGGACCTTCCGCCGGACATTCTTCCATGGATCGCGGGAAAAGGCATCTTTAAGGCACCAGACGGTTTCCCTGACGTTGGGAATGACGGCGACCAGGGCAGAGCAGCTTAACTATTATTTGGGATAAGGGCTGCCCGAGAGGATGGCGAAGGCGCGATAGATTTGTTCCGCCAGCATCACGCGGGCGAGTTCATGCGAATAGGTCATCGGGCTGAGTGAGATCTTCTGCTTCACGCGTTCGCGGAGTTCGTTGGGGAATCCGTCGGCATCGCCACAGACGAAAATAAGCTCTCGCGTACCGCGATCGCGCAACTCTCCCAACCATTTCGCAAAGCCTTCCGAATCGTAGGATTTCCCACCGGCATCCAGCAATACAGCAGTGGCGGCACGGTCGGCGTCCAATTTTTTCAGGGCCGCCGCCGCGTCGCGCACTTCCGTCACTTCCGTTGGGGAGGACCTCGCGATGCGTTTCACATACTCATCGAGGAGGGTGCTTAGCTCTGCCCGGCGCGTCTTTCCAAGAAAAATCAGGCGAATCTTCATGTCGCGAGTCTATCGCGTCAGGCTCCGTGGTTGTCACTTTTGTGATCTTTGCGGAGCTCGGTCCACCCGTACTTTTTCCGTTTTTCCAGCAGGGTCTTACGACTGATTCCCAGAATTTTAGCCGAGCGACCGATCTGATTGCGGGTGGCCTTCAACGTCGCCTCGATGGCGTCACGTTCGACATCTTCGAGCGAACGGGAACCCGCTTCCTGCGGGTGGCCGTTCAGATGGGCCCGCAGATGAGCGGGCAAATGTTCCGCTTCGAGTACTTCTCCCTGGCCGCAGATCACGGCGCGTTCCAGCGTGTCGCGCAATTCGCGCACGTTGCCAGGCCAGCGGTAGGATTCCAGAACTGCTTTCGCCAGATCGCTCAAGCGGACTTTCGGTTTCCCGTGGGTGGCGCCAAGCCCCGCCAGAAGAAGCTCCGCCAGCGCCAAAATGTCCGCGCGGCGTTCCCGCAGAGGAGGCATCCAGATCTTGACTAAATCCAACCGGTAATACAGATCTTCGCGAAAGCGCCCCTGTTTTACCGCGGTAGCCAAATCCGCGTTGGTAAGCGCAATGATGCGCGCTTCGACGCGCAGGTGTTCCTTGCTGCCCAACCTCTCAAATACACGCTCTTCCATCACGCGCAAGAGCCGCGCCTGGGCGCTGGGCGTCAGCGCCGCCACTTCATCGAGGACGATGGTGCTTTTGGCGTCCAGTTCGAAGCGCCCGTGTTTTCGCTCGGCCGCGCCGGGAAACGCACCGCGCTCATGCCCGAAAAGCTCGCTCTCCAGCAAAGGTGCAGGCAAGCTTTCGCATTCGATTTTTAGAAAGGGAGTATCGCGCCGGGGCCCAATTTCGTGGATGAGGCGCGCGAAGTAGTCCTTACCGGTACCGCTTTCGCCGGTGATCAGGACTGTGGTGGGAACGGGGGCAACACGCTCCGCAAGTTCGAAAAGGCGTTGCGACGCCGGATCCTTGCAGATCCAGGGCAATCGCTCGCTAGCAATAACCAATGGGCTTCTCCAGCCACCAGCGTAACAGGCCGGCGACTATCTAACCTGGTTTCAGCCCACTCGCTTCGAAAGCTCTTTTCGCCCTGTCTCCGGTTCGTCGGGAATGACCAGCACGGGCGCCGACCGCCACAATCTTTCCAGATCGTAGTAACGCCGTGCCTGTTCCCCGAAGACGTGAACGACGAAACTTCCAAAATCCAAAAGCGCCCATTCGGAGGAGCGCTGGCCTTCGCGATGCTCCGGTGACCGCTTCAATTCCTTGTACAGCGCCTCTTCAATCGCACTACAGATGGCCTGCAACTGCGGGCGGCTGTAGCCAGTACAAATCATAAAGTAGCGGGTGAATGCTCCCACACCGTTCAGGTCCAATACGGTGATCCCGCCCGCCTTCTTATCCTGCGCTGCCTCAACGGCCAGACGCACACCCTTAGGTAACGATTCCAGTTTCAACGGTACAAACCCTGTTTTAGAATGTATTCCTCCACACGCCCGGAGACAAGTCCATGAATGGACTGCCCCCGGTTGACCTTTCGCCGAATGTCTGTGGCACTGACTTCGCTGGACACAGTCTCGAGTAGATAGACGGACGTGCGGGCCAAATGGGCTACTACAGGTGAAGCGTGGACCGGGTCTTCGTCCGCTGCCTCCAGCCTGGCACCCGACCGCGCGTATAAGTCTGGCGGAATCACTAACCTAAGAGCTTCCAAACGGATGCCAGGGCGGTTCGCGATCACGAAATCGCACAAACCCAACAGGGTCTCGTACTCCTTCCACAGGGGGATATCCAGGAATGCGTCGGCCCCAATGATGAAGAAGATGCGGTTCCCCTGCCCATGGAAGGCATGCCGGAAATAACGCACGGTATCCACGGAGTAGTGCAATTGCGTACCGCTGAAGTCCTCGCCAGCTTCTGCCAGCGAAGGCAGGAAGTGTGGATGCTCCGCGCAGGCCAGCGCTACCATGGCGAAGCGATGCGGAAATGGCGCCAGGTGCTGTTTCAACTTATGCGGCGGACGGCTGGCCGGGATGAAGTGCATCTCATCGAAATTGAATCGGCGGTCGGCTGCGCGCGCCACCGCCAGATGCCCGGCATGAATGGGGTCAAAAGAGCCACCAAAGAGAGCGATGCGGCGAACTTGCTGTTTGGCTGCTGTGCGATGCGCCTGCGCCGTCGTCAATCTTAGCCCTCCGCCTTGTTCACGCTAACCCTATTCTCGCCCATCTAGAGATTCTGCCGGCCCGGGAAATGTTCGAGTTGCAAGCACCCAAAAGTGTCCCGATTCTCTCACGAAATCTCAGCCCTCGCTCGGAGTTCCGTCGTCGTGCCCCTCGTCCTCCAGCACTTCGCTGGATTCCGAATCGCTTTCCTCTTCGGCTGCTTCGGCGTCCTCTTCATCAAGCTGCTCTCTGGGAATTTTGTCGAGGGCATCGGCCATCGCACGTACGAGTTCTTTCACGCCTTCGCCGGTGGGAGCCGAGATGGCATGAAAATCGAGGCCCTTTTCGGCGCAAAACTTCCTCAGCTCGAGCAGTTTGCTCTGGTCCGTGGTCGCGTCCAGCTTGGTGGCGACTACGATCATGGGCTTTTCCAGCATGGCGTCACTGAAGGCTGCCAGTTCGCTTTCAATGATTTCGTAGGCCTTGACGGGGTCCATTTCCGCGGTATCACTGGTATCGATCAAGTGGGCCAGAAGGCGCGTGCGCTCGACATGGCGCAGAAAGCGGATTCCCAGCCCGGCTCCTTCACTCGCCCCTTCGATCAACCCAGGCAGGTCGGCAACTACGAAAGTGCGCCCAAGTTCGGTGCCGTGACCGCCGGTCCCGCCGTCCGCATTCACCACGCCCAGATTTGGCTCGAGGGTCGTGAACGGGTAATTGGCAATCTTTGGCCGGGCTGCGCTGATCACCGATATCAGCGTGGACTTGCCTGCGTTCGGGAAACCCACCAAGCCTACATCCGCGAGGAGCTTTAGCTCAAAGCGCAGCCGGCGCTCTGCACCGGGTTGGCCTTCTTCCTTTTCGCGAGGTGCTTGATGCCACGGTTTGGCGAAGTGTTGGTTGCCCCGCCCGCCTTTTCCGCCCTGGGCCACAAGGAGCCTCTGGCCGGGTTTCCGCAAATCGGCCAACAGTTCCCCGCCTTCCTCGTCGAAGACCAGAGTGCCCACGGGCACTTTAAGGACGGTGTCGCCGCCGGATTGTCCAGTACAGTTGGAACCTTCGCCGTGGCGGCCGCGTTCGCCCTTGAATTCGCGGTTGTAGCGGTAGCGCAGCAGTGTATTGTCGTTGGGATTTGCTTCGACGTAGATGCTGCCGCCGTTGCCGCCGTCGCCGCCGGAAGGTCCACCGCGCGGGACGTATTTCTCCCTGCGGAACGCCATACAGCCGTTACCGCCGTCGCCGGCCTTCACATAAATTTTTGCTTCATCTACGAACATAATCCTGCTTCTCTGTGATCAACGCTCTGCGGCAACACCAAAACAAAAACGGCCCCGACAAGAGTCGGGGCCGCCCGGAACTCGCCGATTTTAATTTGCGGCCTTGGCGGCTTCCGAGGGCGTTACGCTAATGAAGCGGCCCCGGTTGCCCTTGTCTTCGAATTTGACGTAGCCCTTCACCAGAGCGAACAGCGTGTCGTCCTTGCCCTTGGCCACATTCTCGCCTGCCTGGTGCTTGGTGCCGCGCTGACGAATCAGAATCGTGCCCGCGTTCACGAGTTGGCCGCCGAAGCGCTTCACGCCCAACCTTTGCCCGTGTGAATCGCGGCCGTTTGTAGAGGAACCGCCGCCCTTCTTATGTGCCATGACGCAATCCCTTTCGTATTAAACTTACCGGCCCTGCAATGCGATGTCGTTCGATTTACAGCTTGATCTCGCTGACCTCAACGGCCGTGAAGTTCTGCCGGTGGCCACGCTGAATTTTGTACTGGTTGGTCTTCTTGTACTTCAGCACCGTGAGCTTCTTGCCACGGCCCTGCGACACGATTTTGCCAGTTACCGAGGCATTTGAGGCGTCCGATCCCGCCAGGACCTTCTTGTCGTCCGTGTGGACGGCCAGAACAGTGCCGAACTTCACCTGCTCGCCCACTTCACCGCTGACGCGCTCGATGCGAATGGTGTCGCCGGGTGCGACACGATACTGCTTACCCCCGGTCTGTATGACGGCGTACATCTGCCCTCCAAAGGCTATAGACAAACCACTATTATACGGGTCGGCGCGCACCAGCGTCAACGCGCGTATTTTGACGGGAGAATCTTGCCCTGTTGCACACCCAGCGGAGATTGGACGGTTCCTGCGGGGGAGCAGATCCGCAGTTGCAATCATCAAAAATCGAAGCGGTAGCCCAGGATCATCTTGCCGATCAGATGGTCAGTTGAGCGCGTGACACCGACACCCACGCCGAAGTTCACTTCCCACCTTGGGGAGAGATTCAGGTCAATTGCCGGGAAAATCTGCTGTTGCTGCTGAGAAATGGGGTCGAACCCAGATACCGGCCCTAGTGATCCGTAATACTCAAACCCGGCCGTAACTTTTTTCGTAATGTCATAACTTAATTTCACGTTCGGCGAAAACACGAAACCCTGGCTGACGCTGGCACCATGGATGGATTTATCAAACGTGGGATTGAATGCAAAATACCAATGGCCCGCCTGTTTATCCACGATGGGGCGCAGTTCGTACGTCCAGGTATCCGCGGAAAACTGGCTGCGCTGGTAACCAATCTCCTGCGAGATGCTGACGCCGACCGGCCAATTCCATTTTTTGGGGGCGCGCACGCGCGGCCGGATGTGGGTGCCGACGAAATCCCAGCCGTAGCCGTTCTGCAACGCTGTGAAAAGATAAAACCCCGTTTCAAACCAGTCCGTGAAGCCGTGCGTAATCTCGAGTGTTTCATGCCATTGATGATTCGTAGGATACACGCCATCTTCGGTGGTTTTGGACCCTTGAAATGTGAAGTTACTGTGCAGTTCAAACATCGTGTGGCCAGGATCCACGGTGTCGGAGCCGTACACCTGAATTTCGTAATTGTCCTGCGCGCGGGTGGGAACGGCCGCGGCGAAACACAAGCCCGCCGCCAAAGAGGACGCCGCCAGCCATCGCCATGGTGCCAGTCTCTCGCTCAAGACTCGTCCTATTTCTTGCTATTTCCGTACAATACCTTACACCAGAATCCGCGTTTTTGGTTTAGAGGCGGCAACCACATGCGAGTTTCTCGTGAACCTGTGACTTTTTCATGCGTGGGGATGCGCTTTGTCGTAGATGACCATCAATTGCCGAATCGAGGCATGGGTATATTTTTGTGTGGTAGAAAGCGACTGATGGCCGAGCAATTCCTGAATGGCACGCAAATCCGCGCCATCCGCCAGCAGGTGCGTTGCGAAGGCGTGCCGCAGGGAATGGGGGTGCAAATCCCAATTGATGTTCACCAACCGTGAATATTTCTTCAAGATTCTCCCCACGCTGCGCTGCGTCAGCCGTCTTCCGGTGTAATTCAAAAAAACGGCTTCGGGGTGGGTCTTTTGTCGGATGGAGGAATTCTCGTACAAGAGTTTATCGCGCACAGGCCAGTAGCCCTTCAGCGCCTCTGCCGCCTTGGCCCCGTAGGGCACGATGCGTTCTTTGTTGCCCTTGCCGCGCACGCGTAGCATCTGTTCTCTCTGTTCGATATCGGCCAAATTCAACCCTGTCAACTCACTGACGCGCAGCCCCGCCGCGTACAGCAGCTCGAGCAGGGCGCGGTCTCTTCGCAATAGCAGCGAATCCTCCAGCTTGATCATGCTCATTTCCGGCGCGGAGGCTCGGGTTCTGCGCCGCGGCTTTCGGCCTCGGCGGCCCGCCTCGCTATACAGTGGTCCCGCCAAGTTGTCCAGGAAACCGCTCATTTCCTCCGCGGAGAGCACGACGGGGATGCGCTTGGGTAGCTTGGGGGTGGGGACGAGGCGTGCGGGATTGTCCTTCAGGTAGCCCTCGCGAACGCAATACTTGAAAAAGGAGCGCAGCGCCGCTAGCTTCCTGGCGATCGAGCTTTTCTCCAGCCCAAGTTCATGCAGATGGCCCAAGAATTCCCGGATCATCTGGTGATCTACCTTGGTTATGCCGGGTGTGGCCATTTCCGGCGGCGTGAGGAAAGCCACAAATTGTTCCAGGTCCTTACCATAATTCAGCAAGGTGTGCGGCGAGGCGTTCCTCACCGACCGGAGATACTCCAGATATTTCTCGATTATGTTCTTCATCCCGCCTGGACTCTCGTAACGAAAACACCCCTGCTGGCGAATGGGCTACAGGAATTATCGCACTCAAATGGGGGTCATACCCCAGCACAGCCTGGCGTGCCGACGGGCGAATCAGGCGAGGTGGGTTTTCCCTGCACGCCAGCCGCGAGCATGCAAATTTCGAGCGCGCCTAGACTTTCACCGCAACCGGGGTTTCTTCCGTCTCGGCCGCCGGCTTCGGCTCGGGGGCCAGCTTCTCCCAGTCGCAACCTTCTTTGACGCACGCGCGAACGAGTCCGATCTTGCTTTTTTTCTCGACGATGAACGGGGCGCCACATTTCGGGCAAGGCTCGGCAATCGGCATGTTGGGCGATGTGTAATCGCAGTCTGGGTAACGGGAACAGCCATAAAACACGCGCATGCGCCCGCGCCCGCCCTTGCCCATGCTCGCGCGCTTCACAAATTCACCCTCATTGCATTTGGGGCATTTTATTCCCAGCGTGATGGGCCGCGTGTATTTGCACTTCGGATACCCGAAGCACCCGATGAACTCGCCAAACCGCCCGTGCTTTTTCACCAAGCCAGCCCCGCACTCGGGGCACTTTTCGTCCAGTGGCTCATCCGGTTGGTGGGCAATGCGCGTACCTGCCACCAAGCGGCGCGTCGTTTTGCAATCCGGATAGCCTGTGCAAGCCAAGAACGCACCAAAGCGACCGCGCTTGAGAGCCATTTCCTTGCCGCAGTTCTCGCAGTACTCGATTTTGTTTTCCGCGTCTTCAGGGATCTCTTCGGAAAGGTCCTGGATGAAATCGCATTCGGGATAGCGTGAGCAGCCGAGGAAGAAGCCATGGCGGCTGATGCGTTCGAGAAGTTCTCCCTGGCCGCACTTTTCGCATTTCCTGCCGGTGGGAATGCCCGCCTTGTACGACACCATCTCATCGCCGGCCTTGTCCAGATCGACGATAAACTTCTCATAGAATTCCTTTACGGACTCCCGCCACGGCATCTTACCTTCTTCGATTTCGTCCAGCTCTTCTTCAAGGCGCGCAGTAAACTTCACGTCGAATACGTCCTCAAAGCTCTTGATGAGCAACATGCACACCCGTTCGCCAAGCATGGTCGGGGTAAATCGCCCCTGGTCCTTCTTCACGTATTCGCGTTCCACAATCGTGGAGATGATGGACGCATACGTGGACGGCCTGCCGATGCCATCCTCCTCGAGCTCCTTGACGAGCGTTGCTTCCGTGTATCGCGGCGGGGGCTCCGTGAAGTGCTGGTCTGGGCGGATTGATTCCAGCTTCAGCACTTGTCCCTCGTTCACGCGAGGCAGAGCCATACCCGTGCCCTCGTCATCCTTTTCGTCGTCTTCGCGATCGGTATTCGCCGCGGGAATCTGGTACACCTTCAAAAAGCCGTCGAATTTCAGAATCGAGCCGGTGGCGCGAAACGTATAGTCGCCCGCTGCGATGTCAATGGTGGTCTGATCAAACACCGCCGGGAGCATTTGCGAAGCCACAAATCGCTGCCAGATAAGTTGGTACAGCTTGAACTGATCGTCGGGGAGGTACTTGCGTACGTCTTCTGGGGTCCGCGATACTTCGGTCGGGCGGATTGCTTCGTGCGCGCCCTGCGCGTCTTTTTTCGATTTGTAGAAATTCGGCTTTTCGGGGAGGTAGGCGCTTCCAAAACGCTCCGGGATCAGGGCGCGCACTTGTTCCAGCGCATCGTTCGACACCTGCACGGAATCGGTGCGCATGTAGGTGATCAATGCGACCGAACCCTCCTCGCCCAATTCCACGCCTTCATATAATCGTTGCGCCAGTGCCATGGTGCGCTTGGCCGTATACCGCAGGCGGTTATACGCGGCCTGTTGCAACTTCGATGTAGTGAACGGCGGAGGCGCATTCCGGCGTTTCTCTTTAAGCGCGACGCTGGCCACCTGCCATTTTGCCTTGCTGACCGCGGCGACAATCCCGTCCGCCGTCTCCTGATTCTTGACCTCGATGTCCTCACCGTTCTTTTTTGTGAGGCGCGCCTCGAAAATTGGCGGCTCGCCAGCGTCCAGCATGGCGTGGATTGTCCAATATTCCTGGGGCACGAAAGCCCGAATCTCCTGCTCGCGCTCCACAATCAGCCGAAGCGCCACCGTCTGCACGCGCCCCGCGCTTAAGCCCCGCCGCACCTTGTCCCACAACAGCGGCGAGATTTTATAGCCCACGATGCGGTCCAGCACGCGCCGGGCTTGCTGCGCGTCCACAAGTTGTGCGTCCACCTGCCGGGGCTTTTCAAACGCCGCGCGGATGGCCTTGGGTGTGATTTCGTTGAAGGTTACCCGGAAGATCTTTTTCGGGTCGATGGGCTCGATGACAATGACATCCTTCTCTTTCTTTTTGTCGGCGAACTTTCCTTTTCCCTTGCCCTTAGCTGGGGCGGCTGCGGCCTTCTCTTCTTCGGCCTTGTCGCCCTTAGCCCCATTGCCACTCTTTTTTCCGTTTTCTTCGTCCGCCTCGTCAATCAGGAACTTTGCCGGCTTGGAGAGCACCATGGCCAGGTGAGCGGAGATGGCCTCGCCTTCCCGGTCCGGGTCACCTGCAAGATAGACGGCATCGGCGGTCTGTGCCGCTTTCCGCAGGTCGTTGACGACCTTTCCCTTTCCCGGTATCACCTGCAGGGTGGGCTCGAAAATCTTGGGATCATCCAGGGTGATGGGCTTGCGCGGAGGCTTGGGGGCTGCTGCCTTTGCACCTTTCTTACCTTTTTTCCTCTTTTTTGGCTTTTCATCCTCGAGGGGCAAACGAATGCCGATTGTCTTCGTTGGCAGGTCCATGACGTGGCCGATGGACGCCTTCACGACGAAGTTCTTTCCCAGATACTTGTTGATAGTCTTCGCCTTTGCCGGCGACTCGACGATTACCAGTGATCTTGCCATGTTGCTGTTTTAACCCCGCTTCCACCCGCAGGAAGGGTTAGCTGAGTGGTGTGTGCCCTTCTCGCTACCTTTTATGAATTGCGTCTCACGCTGGTTCTTGCCTGTTTCCAGATGCTCCCGGCACCCTTTCGGATGCATCGCCAGTCTTTCCACCTCAAAAGAGACGGTTTAGAAGTTGCGGCAAGCACACTGATTGGAAGTGTCTCTTGAGGGCGGGCCCCATCCCCAACGTGGCGCCGGTGACTAGTACAGTTCGCTTCTACCTTGCCTCTTACAATAATACCTTGCTGAACTGCTTTCCGGGGAGTTGCCGGATGATGCCTTTCATCTCCAAGTCAAAGAGGGTAGCCAGAACTTCGCTGGAATTCAACCCACTTGTATCTACAAGGTCGTCTATGTGGCGCGATTCTTCGGCGCTGAGCATCTCGTAAAGCCTCCTCTCGACGGGAGTTAAGCCGTCTACCAAGAGCAAATTCCGCTGCGCAGCCTCAACCGCTTCCGCCTTCACCAAAGCGGCTCTCACCGGGGTTGGCAGCTCCTCGATCACATCTTCGGCGTTGGTGACCAGCTTGGCACCCTGCTTGATCAGCAGGTTTGGCGCGAAGCTCACTTCCTGGGTCACGTTACCCGGTACGCCAAAAACTTCCCTGCCAAATTCCATCGCCAGCCTCGCGGTAATCAGCGAACCGCTGTATTGCTTGCCTTCCACGATAATTACGCCCAACGGCATGCCCGCGATAATGCGGTTCCTCACTGGGAAATTCTCGGGAGCTGGATGGCTGCCCGTGGGAAACTCGCTGATGATCGCTCCCCGCTCGAGGACCTTCTCATACAGTTTCTTGTTTTCTTTCGGGTAGCAGACATCTATACCCGTGCCGAGCACGCCGATGGCGCGGCCGCCAATCGCTGTTGCACCCTGGTGGGCGATGGCGTCAATGCCACGCGCCAGGCGGGCGGCAGCATTCTGGTTTCCAAGCCGGAGCCGGCCTGCGTTTTCAACAGTTTGAAGGAGGTGCGCATGGTTTCCCGCTGATTCTGGAACCCAAACAGCCCGCCGTTCGCCCCGCCGATTTGC
>CAYOOS010000019.1:0-8387 GCA_964405585.1 uncultured Acidobacteriaceae bacterium
AGTTCTGCGTCGAGTTTGCCAATCAGCGCGCGGCTGCCAAGGAAAGGAGTTCCGAACCGCACGCCTTCTTCTTCGGAAAACGCTACGACCTCGATTCCGAAAGGAAGCCGTCGCCCTGCCAACCCTTCAATCAGCGCAACTGCAATCATCACGCCCAGGGCACCATCGTAGGCTCCCGCATTCGGGACTGTGTCGAGATGCGACCCTATAAGAAGCCTCGGTGCGGGGGATTCTGCGGCAGCGTAAAATCCCCTTAAATTTCCCGCCGCATCCAGCGCCACCTCGGCTCCCGCCGCTCTCAGCCACTCGCAGATCGCATTGTGGCAATCGCGCATCGGCGGAGAGAGAAAGGTTCGCCGCGTGCTGCCCGCATCCTCGGAGTAAGACGCAAGTGTCTTGCAGCGAGCGACGACTTCCCCCGCGCGAGCTCTTGAATTCCTGATCATCGCCACGGACCCTTATCCCTGCCGGCGAATGCGTGCCTCGATGTAGCCGTGCGGCTCGTCGATTGGCATAAAAATCTCGTTGGGATTGTCTTGCCCAAATCGCGAAAGGTCTACCAGCAGGCAATGTTTGTTCGGCATCGTCAATTCAATATCCATAATTTCCGGCACCTTGGCCAACACGGCTTCGCCCATCGCGTACAAAGTGTGTTGCACGGATTTGCTCACATGCTCGGCGAACACCTTCAGCAAAATTGTGCGAATCGTGGATCGCAACGCAGCGAATGGGGCAACTGAACTGGAATACGTCCATCGCGCACGAACAGCAGTGCCAAACAAGCGATCGGTTGCTTCCGGCAGAGTCGTCAATGAATCCTTGATGAATCCCACAAATCCCGAATCCGCCGTCTTCAAAATCACAAGATTTTCAAGTCCCGAGCGGACCGAAGATGAGCCGTTTCGTTCAACCGCAACTTCTGCAGTCTGGCACTCGCCGCTCGATTGCACAAAGGTGGTCGGTTGCGCCTTTCCGCTGACGATGAGATGTTCCCAGGATCTTTCTGTAAGCGTCACACGTGCCACCGATACCTGGGGATTGTGCTCCAGTAAGAAAGCGATCAGTTCCTTGCCAAAGTCCTCAATGCAGTTTGCAGGGGAACTTCGTGCCAGCGAATACACCGTGTTCTTCATCGTGTCTGTGGGGAGAATTTTGCTGTTGTCGCCATCGACAAAGCAGGACTCAAAATCCCCCTCAAGCAGAATCTCTATAGTCCACTCGCGAAGATCGTGCCAGTCCGGGTGCGGCTCCATTTTGTTGCCCCAGTCCTTATGGCGCTTCACCTTCAGCAGGCGCACCCGCGATTTGCCGTACCTGTTTTCTGCCAGTGTAATCATCAGATCAGCTTCCCCGGTACGTCGTGTAACCATAAGGACTGAGCAGCAATGGAATGTGAAAGTGCGATTCACCTGCCCGGACGTGAAACGTAATCTGGATGATTGGATAAAGGCCCTCGACGTTTTGCGCAAGGTGATAGCTGGCCGCATCGAAGGACAAACGGTAAAGCCCCGCGCGAAGGACTTCGTTCTCCAGGAGCAACTCACTGCACCTGCCGTCGCCGTCTGTCCGCGATGAACTCAACAGGGTCCATTCACCCGCGGATTCCCGCCTCTCCAGCCGAACCGGCATGTCGTTCGCGGGTTTACCCAGAGCGGTATCCAAAACGTGCGTAGAGATTCGATTCATGAAGAGAGCCATTTCTTCAGCCGAAGGTGAGCGATCCGCCGTTGTTGCCCGGCTGTTTCGTGGAGTTCAGTGGCGTCGTCATTCCGCAAGCGCTGCCGGAGAATCTGTAGAATTTCGTGCGCCGATTTCTTGCTGGCACAAACAATAAAGATGCGTTTGAACCGTTCTTCGTAAGCGCGGTTGCCTTCCGCTAATGCGGCCTTCACATCCTCGTCCGCACGGCCAACCTGCCGTTGTTCCTCTCCTGACCAGGCCGCAGACCGGGCGGTACTCGAAGCCGGCGAACGCGATTCGCCGATCCGTGGATGAGTCCGAACTGCGTCTAACCAATCGGATTCCGCCAGACCGTTGCAAGTCTGGTCGCACGCAGCAAGCAGAGCTGCTTCATCAAGGATTGGCCGGCGTGCCGCCATCGCCAGCGCCCAGGCCTTCGAACCAAAACAAGGCAAAATTTCCTCCGCTGCTTCATCCGAACGCAGGCTGTTCCACCGCTTTAGCACATCATTCATGCATTCAATCCACCCGCGGCCAACTTCCCGAGAAATTCCGCCACCAGATTTCCCGCGACGGCCGCACGATATCTTGCCGTGGAACGGATGTCGTCAATCGGACGGACCTCACCAGCGACTGTCGTCTTTGCAAACTGGACAAGCGCCGCATCAATCCTTTTTCCTTTTACGATGCGCTCCGTCTCCGCCAAACGAAGCGGAACGGGCGCCACGCTACCCACCGCCAGGCGCATATCCTCCACAACACCATTCGTCACTCTTCCCAACGCCGCCAGGCACACTTTAGAGATCGCCTGTGCCTTACGGGCCCCAACCTTGCGCGCCTGCGCATAATACTCTGAAAACCGTCTCTTCAGGCAGATGGCGCGCACCAGTTCATCGGGCGCAAGCCGCGTCTTCCTGTAGCCAATGTGAAAGCTCGCGTAGGGTAGCCGACGCTCTCCTCTTGCGGAAACGAGCAGGAGTTCCGCATCATACACCAGTAGCGCGGGCAAGGAATCCGCGGCGGGTGATGCATTCACGATATTGCCCCCCAAGGTCCCGCGATTCTGGTTGGCAATGCCGCCGGTCCAGCGCGCCGCAGCGGATAATAGCTCGAATTCTCGGTTGAGGACCTCGTCCGCACGCAAGTCCGCAAATGTGCATCCCGCGCCAATCTGAATCTCGTCCAGGAAAATTTCGATCCGGCGTAGCTCCGGAAGATTCCAGATACTGACCAGCTTCCGAGCCGGCAGTTTGCCCGCGGAATACTGCACCATTACATCCGTGCCGCCGGCGATTGGAAGCCATGAGCCCGGCTCCTGCGCCAGCAGTGTTAGAACGGCTGGCAGAGTGCGCGGGGCAACCAGTTCATATTCGGCGGGATGCGCTCTCATGTGGCAACACCTCGGCGACCCGCTTCTGCTACCGCTTCCACAATTTGCATGTACCCCGTGCAGCGACAAAGATTGCCGGACAGGCCATCGCGAATCTCTTCCAATGTGGGCTGCGGATTCTTGCGCAACAGGTGAACGGCCGCAAGGATCATTCCCGGAGTACAGATGCCGCACTGCGACGCGCCGCACTCAAGAAAGGTCTGCTGCAACACAGCCAAATGGCAGTCAGAGGCCAAGCCCTCGATAGTGGTGATGTCAGCGCCGTCCGCTTGAAGGGCTGGGATCAGGCAGCTATTCACCAACATTCCGTCCATCAAAATCGAACACGAACCACATTCTCCCTCCCCGCAACCTTCCTTGGTTCCCGTCAATCCGAGCGCGTGTCGCAGTACATCCAACAGGCGCTCCATCGCATGCGCATGCAGAGTCATCCGCTTCCCGTTAACCGTGAGAGAGAGCTCACATGTTGCGCGCTCCGGCAAGGACTTGCTCATCGCTCTCCTTGCTCAGGGGGACACAGTTTCTCTCGCTCTTCTTGTTCGGTCAGGACATTGAAGATGTCTTCCGGAAGCAACGGAATCGAATCGAAGGGGACGTGCAATGCGTCTTCAATCGCATTGGCAATCGCTGGCGCTGGGCCATCCACCGGAAGTTCTCCGATTCCTTTCGCCCCATACGCCCCGTGAATGTTGCCCAATTCCTCAAAATAAACGCGGATGGAAGGCAGGTCTGCGGAAGTTGGCATGATGTAGTTGGTCATCTGGCCGTTCTGCATGCGCCCCTGGTCCCAAATCACCTTCTCATACAAAGCAAAGCCGATACCTTGGACCACTCCGCCGATGATTTGTCCTTTCGCCAGAACCGGGTGAAGCACGGTTCCCACCTCTTGAAGGGCCACAAAGTCGTTCACCGAAACGCTGTAGGTGGCCAAATCCACCGCAACTTCCGCAACATAGACCGCCCAGGCAAACGCCGCATAAGCGGAGCCCCGATACTTTTCCTCGTCCCAAACAATATCGTCAGGTTGTTCGTAGCGCGCCAGGGAACGGAACTGGCCGTGTTCCGCCACGTGCGCACGACAGGCGGCACGGAATTCCTCGGGCGTGTAGGAATCTCCCAGCTTTCCGGCGCTCTTCAAAGTCTGTCTAATTCCCGTGGCCGCCGATTGCAACAGCTTTCCGACTACCATCACCGTGCGTGAAGCCACAGTGGGGCCGCTATTGGGCACTTCGTGCGTATCCGGTTGCGCGATTCCGACGTCTTCAAATCTCAGCCCAAGCGCCTCCGCCACCACCTGGCATAGCACCGTTTTCGTCCCCTGGCCGAATTCCGTGCTCGAAACCAGTATGCGCACGCTGCCGTCGACGCAGGCTTCCAGGCCGACCACCGAGCCGAGGTAGCGCTCGCCTGAACCGGTGAATCCCGCGCCATGGAAAAAAGCGGCGATGCCCATTCCTTTCTTACAGTCACCTCGCTGATTCTCTGCCGCGAATTTCTCTCTCTTTGCAGAATAGTCAGCGAGTTCCAACGCGCGGTCGAGGAGCTTGCTCAGGTCAATCTCTTCTTGCACAGCTTGTCCGGTTATGGTGGTCTCGCCTGGTTTGAGGAAATTTCGCCGCCGGATCTCGACCGGTGAGATCCCAACGGTTTGCGCGATGCGGTCCATGTGGCGCTCCAACGCGAACAGGGACTGTGGCGCACCAAATCCGCGAAATGCGCCGTGAGGTGGGAAATTAGTGGCCACGGCCTTTGCACGAAGGCGAAAAGTGGGCCAGTAGTAGGGGCCACCGGCATGAATGGCGCCGCGAGAGAGGACTACGGGCGACAAAGTCTTGTATGCGCCGCCATCAATCGTGAAATCAATCTCTCCACCCAGAATCTTCCCTTCTTTGCTTATCGCGGTGCGGTGGCGGGTGCGGGAAGGGTGGCGCTTGGTCGTGGCCGTCATGTCTTCCATGCGGTCATAGATAATCTTCACGGGCTTCCCGGACTTCATCGCCAGCAGCGCCACGTGCGCCGCGATCATTGACGGATATTCTTCCTTGCCGCCGAAAGCGCCGCCTGTCTCCATCTGCACCACGCGCACCCGCTCCGGGGGCAAGTCGCAAAGTCTCATCAGGGCTTTGTGAATATAGTAAGGGCACTGGAGAGAGCCCCATACGGTAAGCCCTTTTTCCGGATCGAATGCGGCGATCATCCCGTTATTCTCGATGTAGAGCTGCTCCTGCGCCCCGGTCGTGTATTCACCTTCAACGATAAACTCCGCCTGTTCCCACACCGCATCGATTTCGCCTTTTTCAATCAGATAGGTCTTAAATGTATTGTCCGCGCCCCAGATGATTTGGGAGAGCCCCTCACTTTCTTCCATGCGGAATAGGGGAGGAAGGGAATCGTATTCCACTGAAACCGCCTCAACGGCTTTTGGGAGGAGGTGGCGATCGGGATGGCCGAGCAACAGCAGAGGCTCCTCCGGATGATTGACCATTCTATCCGCCAGACATGGCTGATCCTCTTCAATGAGCGCGATGCAGTTTTTCCCGGGGATATCCTCTGGTGAAACAATAACGAACTCGCTCCACTCGATTCCCGGGCCGAAGGTAATCTTTTTGATCTTGCCCCGCGGAATCCGGCTGCGAACCGTGGCGCCATACAGCATGTCTGGCAGGACCATGTCGTCCACATACCGGGCCTGTCCGGTGACTTTGTCCCGGCCCTCGACCCGCGGAACGGAAGTGCCGACGATGCGGACATTTTTCATGCGAAGCGTTACAGCCATTCCCCTCTAGAGTTGGTACTCCCGGCCCACCGGTTCTCCCGGAAACTCACCATTCTTGAACACCAAATTGCCCCGAAGATAAGTGGCTCTTACTACGCCGCGCAGCTTTTCTCCGACGTACGGGGAAACAGGGTGACGGTAGTACAACCGGTCTTCGCGCACCACGAACTCGCTCTCCGGATCGAAAACGACAAAGTCGGCATCATGTCCCAAGGCAATCCGGCCTTTGCGCCCCTGGCAGCCAGCCAGCTTTGCCGGAGATTCCGCCATCCAACGCGCGATGTCGTTTAGGGCGAAACCGCGCTCGCTGGCTTCCGTATACATCACCGGCAACGCAACGGAGAGACTAGCAATCCCGCCCCAGGCGCTTTGGAAATTCCCGTCCGCAAACCGCTTCATTTGTGGTGGACACGGGGAATGATCGGTGGCCACGAGATCGATGGTTCCCTGGCGGAGCCCCCGCCAAAGGGCTTCGCGGTTATCCCGGCCGCGAATTGGCGGAGCGCACTTAAACAACGTTGCGCCTCGAGGGATTGCTTCGGCCGCCAGGTGCAGATAGTGCGGGCACGTCTCCACACTTACGGGCAAACCCTCCGAACGTGCCGCGCGCAACTCGGAGAGCGCCTTGCCGGCGGAGAGATGGACGATGTGCAGGCGGAACTTATACTCCCGGCACAAGGACAACAAAAGTCGAATAGCCGCAAGTTCCGCTTCTTCAGGCCGTGATTCCAGATACGTCTGATAAAGAGACCAATCGGCCCCTCGCAGTCCTTCTGTGGCCAAGTCAATTGGGTTCGGAAGCTCCGCGTGCACCAGCAGTGGCAAGCCTGTCCGGACAACATGGGGCAAAGCAGCTCTTAATTGCGCCTCCGTAACCATGGTAAAACCATCGATGCCCGGATGAACCAGAAAGCACTTGAATCCAGCCACCCCCGCCTCTGCCAGCGGCTCAATCTCGCTTTGGTTATCGGCGACAACACCTCCCCATGCCATCCAATCGATCCGACATCGGCCTTGTGCCTCCTGGCGCTTTGCTTTTAGCGCCTCGATATTCGCGGTGGCCGGCAAACAATTCAATGGCATATCAACCAGCAGTGTGTACCCGCCGGCTGCCGCCGCTCGCGTCGCCGTCTCAAAGCCTTCCCATTCTGTGCGGCCGGGCTCGTTAATGTGGACATGGGAATCAACCAGCCCGGGAAGAATCGCCGCATTGCCAAAATCCTCGGTTTCCGCCCGCGCCGGCACTCCATCCGGGGCAACCACGTCGCAGATTCGTTCTCCCTGCACCAGCACTGCGGCAGGACAGAGTCCTTCTGAGGTCAGAACACGGCGGGAAATGAAGGCGCGCAGGTTCATAATTAAGAAGCGGATACCAGAAAAAGTCCACGGAATTGAGGCAAGAGCGTAGCCGCATATCAGTAATTTTTCAACTCTTGAAAATCGATGATTCAGCGCGAAAAATGTGCTAAGTAGCCTTGCTCTGGACATATACTTGCTCCCCCCGCGCGGGCACCTGATCCGGACTCGGCGGGGATTCGCAACATCCCGGAAACCTGCAGCGCAAAGAGCATGCGAAGGATCGCTTGCAAATGAGCATACACAACCCTTTCATGGCACGGGCCATTCAGCTTTCGATCGAAGGGGTCCACTCCGGGCGCGGAGGCCCGTTTGGAGCCGTGATTGTCAGAGACGGAAAGATTGTCGCCGAGGGCGTAAATCAAGTGACCTCAAGCAACGATCCGACGGCCCATGCTGAGGTCCTGGCTATCCGCCTGGCTTGCGCAAAACTCGGCGTTTTCGAACTCAAGGATTGTGATTTGTACACCTCATGCGAGCCGTGTCCCATGTGCCTCGGGGCCATCTATTGGGCCCGCCTTTCGCGTATTTATTTCGCGAACACCCACGAGGACGCCGCCAAAATCGGTTTTGACGATTCTTTCCTTTACAGCGAGCTGAAGCAGCCCCATTCACAACGCCGCATCCCCACCGTCCAAATGATGCGCGAGGAAGCTCTTGCAGGATTTCGCGCCTGGGCAACGAAGCCCGACAAGATTCCGTATTGAGAGCGTGGTGTGATGGAAGGTATTGCTGCATCTTTGAGCTTTGGCCCGAGTCGGCAATCTGCAATCGAAAAGTCCCAGAGGTGAACCTGAACGGCCAAGTATTTTTCAGGTCCCAAACATTTTGTTTCTACCTTCAGACCTCACCTTACGCCACGCACCTGCCGTGTACCTTACTTCCGGAATTGGGCGTTTCTGACACTACGTAACATGAATAACGGACGTGATTTCAATCCCCGCATGCGGTACGATTTCCCGCGCCGGCGCCATTTCCTTTGTGTACCCCGGACTGCTTTCGGATGGGATAGCGTCACTTTCAGTAGAATCGACCTGTGCCTAACATCTCTGAAGCTCCTCAGACCATTCCAGATTTAGTCCTTGTGAATCCTGCCGCGGGAGGAGGGCTCGCGAAGGATGTTCTCCCCGCGCTCAAGGAATTTGCGGATCGACGCGGGTGGCTGGTCGAGTTTCGCCTTACGGG
>CAYOOS010000019.1:8487-22021 GCA_964405585.1 uncultured Acidobacteriaceae bacterium
GACGGCAAGGAACGCCTGTTCGCCGGTGGGGGCGGAGTGGGCCTCGATGCCGAAGCTGCACGTTACGCCGGGGGTGTTTACCGCAACCTGCGCGGCCGCCTCCGTTATCTTCTTGCCGCAGTTCGCGCCCTCATCGGCTTTAAGCCTGTTCGCGTCCGGGTGAGTATCGCAACCGATCCCCCAACAGAATTCAGTGCCAATGTTCTTCTTCTGGGGGTGCTCAATACACCCAGCTACGGCGCGGGTTTGCGTCTTGCCCCTGATGCGCAAACGAATGACGGGAAACTAGACCTTGTGCTATTGGAAGATCTGCGCTTTTTGCAGGTGCTTGCGCTTATTCCTTCCCTCGCGCATCGCGGCGAACTGCGAACCGCGCGCGTCCGGCGTTTTCGCGTGGAGCGAGTTCGCATTGAGACGGACCGGATATGTTCCTTTCACGGTGACGGCGAGATTCTGGGAAATACTCCGGTCGAAGTGGAAGTGGTACCGAAGGCTGCGCGGATTCTTCGCCCCCGAAACCCCTGTGCAACGCGCTAGTTTGTACCCGTGACTGCCGGAGTGGCGCGCGAGTCCGGCGGCGCTTGATGCTTTTTCTTGGAGTGTCGCCGGATCAGCGCATTAAGGTCAGGTGTAAACTCCTTCAGTTGATTCCAGCCCACGTTATAAGTCTGATTAACCGCCCAGCCCACCAATAGCCCGTGCAAATCGCGGTCCTGTTTGGCGTAGTACGACAAGGAAATACCCGCCTGCCCCAACTGTCCGAAAACCTGCGAGACATTGAACGTGTTCCGACCCGCATCGGTGCGCGCAATAAGCACCCGCGAAGCCGCATAGGCGATGCGAGAGATCGCGGATCCCCGCCCTTTCCGGAAATACCGCGGATCATCATGCAGCACGGTTGGCAGAATTCCATAAATTAAGTAGCTGCCCGTGAATTGATCGCCCTCCTGGGCCAGGTAGCGCTCCCCGAAAGCACCCCAGCCTTCTCCGTAGTGCGGAATCCCATCCGCCGCCTGAGAAATCCCCGCCTGAATCAAATTGCCAAAATGGGCGCTTTCGTCGAAGAACTGGTGCCACGCGATATTGAATTTTTGCTTTGGTGTAAGCGGCCCCTGGTTTTCCGGTTGGTCGTTGGTGGTCATGAAATTCGGAATGATCCAGAAGATCCGCTTGGGCACTTCATCCTTGGCATGGCCGTCTTTCGTGTCAGCCTGCGTGTCTGTTTGGGTAGCCGCCGGTGGAGTGGGGCTCTGCGAGGGGACCTGGAACTTGGGCTCAGGGCTATCTGGTTTTTCGTCAGCGAAGAGAGACACACTGGACAGAGCCAGCACACACAGAGCTGTTCCGAATAACAAACGTATTCTGCCGCAGGCCATCTTCCTCCATGCCCTTAGTCCTCGAAAATGCGTTCAAGAACCCGGATCTTGTCGAGAGATTCAGTCTACTTGATTTGCCGCGCAATCTCTAATGAAGCCGACCGCTTCTGTTCGTAATTCGCTAGCTCTTCTTCCGGTCAATCTTCAGATTCAGTGTGATTTCCTTGCGGTTGTCAAAAGACGACACCGTCTTGACCGAGGATTTTTCGCCATTCAATTCCGCATGCACTTCGTAATCGACGTTCGGATCCAGGCCGCTGAACTTGTAACTGCCATCCGGATCCGCAAAGCTGCTGCGCACGGCATTGGTACGCAGGTTCTTAAGGAACACGATGCTGTTCGCAAGCGGCGCTTCCGCTTTGTCGCTGACGATCCCGCGCACCGTTCTTAGCCTGGACTCCTTCTTGGAATCCTGCGCGCTAGCGGCGAACGCGAACACGAACATCAGCGCCACCAGCCAAATCCATGCCTTTTTAGGCTGCGTGCTCATTTCTTGTCTCCCGCCTTTCCTTGTGTTGCCGCTTCCAGCCGGAAAGACAACTGCTGCTGAACCGCGCCGGCGTCCGCCTTCACCGTCTGGGATTGGTCCTTGAACTTTTTCGCCTGCACCAACACTTCGTACTGATTGCCTTCCGGAACGCGCACGGCGAATTCCCCTCGGGAATTGGTAAACGTCTCCCATCGAAACTTCTTTTCGCTGGTTAAGCGAATGCGCACCTTCACATCCGGAAAAGAAAGCGCCTTCTCATCAAAGACCGTGCCGCTGATCAGATAAACCGGAAGAGGCTTCTTCTTTCCCTTCGAAGACGAACTTGCGCGCGACGTTTCCGGATTCGTCGCCGTGGGCTGCGCTGGTGCCGCCGGCGGCGCGGGTTCCGCTGGCTGTTGAGCCACAACGGGGTATGCCAGGCACAGCAAAAGCCCCAGGTAAGCTGGAGTTGGTATTAGCATGGGAGAGACGTTGCCCCGCAAAGAGGTCACCTTCGATTAGACGATGCTCAGAGGGCCGCGGGATGCCCCACTGGTCCCGCGGCGGGGTTATTCATCCTCGTCATCGTCCTCGTCGTCATCCTCTTCGTCATCCGGAAGGTCGCCATCTTCATCGAACTCATCATCGTCTTCTTCGAGGTCTTCTTCGTCCTCTTCTTCTTCGTCCATGTCGTCTGAAATCGGATTCAGCACGATCGGGTGGACTTGCGATACCTCGACCTCGCACTCACATTCCGGGCAGCTCAGGATTTCCCCCTCTTCCACTTCGTCTTCGTCCACATCAATTTCTGCGCTACAGTCTGGGCAGCGGAGCACGTCTCCACCCTCCGTGTTGATCTTCTTCTGGTGATGCCGCAAGCGCGGCCTTCACCTTCCGGCGTATTATATACCCCAGCGGGAGAAGTCAATTCAATGACCCTTCCCCTGTGTTTCAGTGTAACCCAACAGTCCAGACGAAAGAAAAGCCCCCTTGGCGCGCGAATACCCAGAACGGCCCGTGGTTGGTGTCGGCGGCGTTGTTATCGAGAGCGGGCGCGCCCTCCTGATACGGCGCGGCAGCGAGCCTCTGCGCGGACAGTGGTCCATCCCGGGCGGGACCCTGGAGCTCGGTGAATCCTTGCAGGAGGGCGTCGCACGGGAGTTGCTCGAGGAGACCGGTTTGCAGGTGCGTGTCCTGGAGATGATCGAGGCTTTTGATCGCATCTACACGGAGCAAGCGGATGGAGGCGGTGGCACACCCGATCACCCTCGATTTCATTACGTAATCATCGATTATCTTTGTGAGCGTGTCGCGGGAGAGGCCCGCGCAGCCAGTGACGTCACGGATCTGGTCTTCGCCCGGGAAGACGAACTTCCCCGCTATCAGCTGACAGAGACTGCCACGCGTATTCTGCGCAAGGCCTTTGCCATGGATCGCGAACGCCACCGACTCCCCTGATCCTCGCGCGGCCTGTGTCAATTGCCTGCCCGATTATTTGGACAGCTTCAGAATGTCGATGTTTCCGTTGGAGTTGGTCAGCGAAAGGGTGCAGCCCCCGTTTCCAATTTTCCCGGTCAGGGAATCGCCCCCAATTGTGCCGCTGGTCGTGACGGCAAGTTCACTGTTGATGCGTCCGAATGAAGTCCGCGCGCTCAGGTTATATCCGGCGCCCTCCGGCAGGCGCACCTGAATCGGCGAGAAGGATGTCTTGACGCTGATGTTCTTGCAGGCC
Source organism: uncultured Acidobacteriaceae bacterium (assembly GCA_964405585.1). Classification (GTDB taxonomy): domain Bacteria; phylum Acidobacteriota; class Terriglobia; order Acidiferrales; family UBA7541; genus Acidiferrum. The sequence continues at coordinate 12,065 of CAYOOS010000019.1, forward strand.
GAGGACTGGCTCGCGGCGGAAAGCGCCACGGAACCATTCTGGTTATCCACGGTGATGGACCCCCCAATATCGTTCAGCGTTGCGGGTCCGAAGCTTGTTTTTGCTGTCGTATCTCCACTCACCGAGTTGGCCGTTACCGGGCCATTGGAATTCTCGATCGTCAGGCCGCCGGTGATGTGTTGCACGTTTATGGCGCCAAAGCTGGTCTTTGCATAAGTGTCGCCGCCAATTTCGCTCAGGGAAATACGGCCGTTCCCCGTAACCGCTCGAGCGCCTTTGTGGATGCTGGAAGCATCGATGGCGCCGAACGAGGTATTCATCGTCGCGCGCCCAGTAACCTCCTTTACGTTGATGGCGCCGTTGGAATCCTCCACCTCGATTGAGCCGCCGATCTGCTCCAGTTGCACTTCGCCAAACGTCGTCTTCACGTAAACGTCCTCGCCCGCCGGCCCACCCTTCACTTTTCCATTGGCGGACGTGCATTTCACACGGCCGTTCACGTTGCTAAACGTGATTGTGCCGAAGCTTCCATTCAGGGTGGTCGCACCGCTCACCGTATTCGCGTCGATCGAGCCATTATTGTCGCTAATGGTCAAGTCGCCATGGATATTACGGGCATTCACGCTCCCAAAGGAATTGCTAATCGTTGCAGCTCCCGAATCGCTGACCTCTACTCCGCCGTTTCCACCCGCAACGCTGACTGCACCTTGCGTGTCGCTTACGGTTATTGTTCCGAAACGGTCTTTGACGTCCACCGTGCCCTTCACCGCCGAAACCCCCACCGCTCCATTGTTATCCACAAGCGTCAGGTTGCCTTCCATCCCGCTCACTTCCACTTGCCCGAACGAATTGGTGAGTTTGGCCGCCCCGCAATCGCGCACTTCCAGCTTGCCATGTCCGTTCTCGACGTCGGTCCACCCGCGAACACCGCGGATTTCCACGTTCCCAAAATTGTTGCGAACCCAGAGCTTCGCGTCGCCCGGAACTGCGATGTCGTAGTCCACGGAGTAAGACGGGGGCTTCCCCACCCGAATGTAAAAGTTATGCTGGTCTGGATAATCCGTGCGCACCTTAATGCCGTCGGAATCCTGAGAAACTTCAATCTTGATTTGCTCTGCGTTGTGGTCGGCCTCGCCCTGCGTTGCGGCTTGCACACGGATGGTCGCGGTGATTTTCACTTCTCGCCCGTTTTCGCCGTGGATGCGGACCTCACCGAATTTGTGCTCCATCGAAAATGTCTGGTTCGCCCCCAGTGTCAGCGTTTTCTCGAAGTTCCGCGTGGCCGTACTCTGAGCGGGATTCGCCGCCGGCATCGGCATGGCATAGACACACAACGCCAGCGCGGTTACGGCTATGCCTTTCACTACGATTGAACAAACGGCGGGCTTCATTGTTTTGTCTCCGATACTTCCTGCAACGTGGCCTGTTTCTCCTGGTACATGGCCAGAAGCTCATATCGCAAGTGCGCATTTGAGGGGTTCTGCCCCGCCTGCGCGCGCAGTTCGTCAATGGCACTGTTCAGCACCAGCAATTTTTCGCGGTAGTTGGCCATTAGCGGGGACGAATCTGATTCCAGTTGAGGGTTGGCCTCAGTCGCCAGCTTGTCGATGGCCTTCATGTAGTCGCGTTCCGTGCGTTCCACTTCCGCAAGCGCGCGATCCTTCAGCAGCGGATTGTTCGGATCGTTACTGCCAGGGCGGGGCCGCAAGTACACATATCCCGCTGCAGCCGTCATCAACAGCACCAGGGCTCCGGCCATCACGGTCTGCCACCCCATCGGGAGATTTCGCCAGAAAGCGAATCGCGCCAGCCAGGACTTGTGCAACTCCCCTTGCCTCGCTTGCTCTGTGAGTGCTGCTTCAATCCGGGGCCACACCTCCGGGCTTTCCCGGTAATCTCGCAGTTCTTCCGCCGCCAGGCTAAGTGCCTTCCAAGCCCGCAGCTCTTCCGCGCATGCGACACACGACCCGGCATGCAGTTCCAGCGCCGCCCGCTCTTCGGCGCTGCCATCCAGAAAAATCCGCTCGCGATCTTCACACGTGATCTGCATTACGCTCCTCCTGCCTGACTGCTCCGGGGAGCCTCCAGCATCTGCCGTAAACTTTTCTTTGCCTGGAACAATGTGTTCTTCGAAGCCGTTTCCGATATTTCAAGCATTCCGGCAATCTCCGCATGGCGGAACCCTTCCACTTCATACAGCAGGAAAACGTCGCGCTGGTGGTGCGTCAGTTGCGCAATCGCACGTTCCAGGGCCAATTTCAGTGAGGGGTGCGCCCCCGGCGCCCGTGGCTCCGGCGGCGTTGCCCCTTCTTCCCGTCCCTCGGCGACGGTTTCCTTGCGACGCATCCGGCTGCGCCGCGCATCGTGGCAGGTGTTCACCAAAATCCGAAAAATCCACGTGGCAAACGACGACTGCCCGCGAAAGTTGCCGATGCTGCGCTGCACCTTCAAAAAAGTTTCCTGCACGGCGTCCTCGGCGTCGCTCCTCGTGCCTAACAGGTTTCGCGCAAGGTTCCTCATCCGCGCGCCTTGAAGCTGGTACAGCCTCTCGTAGGCGCGCAAATCGCCCGCCCGGCATGCGGCAGCCAGTGCGGCATCCTCTGGATTCACCCCTGCAGGATTCGCTTGCGATCCCCGTTCGGAAGGTTCCACTCGAGATTTCCCCTCGTGCGCCACCGATGAGATTCTATGCTCCCACGGCAGCATAACCCCCACGGATCCCATTACTTTCTCCTGGGTTATAGACGACCCGGAAGCGGGATTCGTCAGAACGCGGATATGCCGCTTTTCTTGTTTTATAACCACTGTGCAATGAGTATGTTACGAGGACTTTGACGGTTGGACGTTGCTCTCCGGCTCCAGCCTGAAGCTGATTTTCTTGTGCCATACGCTGTTCTCGTCACCCCACAACAGTGCGTTCACCTCATCCGCCGAAGTCAAAAGCAGGCGCAAACCGCTCGCAGTGGCGGGCACCTCAAACACGAGATACGAGACGTACGATTCCCCCGGCCGCAGCGCCGTGCGCAATGGCGTGGACGCCAGACCCAGTGCCGCCAGTACGTTGTCTTCGCGTGCCGACTGTTCATAGAAACGCCCCGAGGAGTCCTGCAAGCGAACTACCCGGCCATTCGGCGTGAGCGGCCCATTCCCGCGGTGTGCCGAAATTGTTGTGGGATCAAACCATGTCTTCAATTGGATCACCACGAACTTGTCGGTTCCGGCGACTTGCTGCGTCTCCGGGCCTGCGCTTGCCATCGTCTGTAGGCCGCTTACAGAATTCGCCACGTGGCAATCAATTTCGCAGAAATACTTCCACCCACCCATGGGCAGCACTACCTCGCGACTCACCAAGGAAAACCCTAGTAAGATTCCGCCGTAGCCGAGAAGCAGAACAAGCCCCGAGATCCATCCCAGGCGTAATATGGCGCGGGATTTTCCGATCAGCCCGCCAACCAGCAGCAAAACACTGATGATAAGAAGAAATCCGCAGCCCAAAAATGCCAACACAACCATTGGTGCAAACTGCGGTGTATATGCGGACATCCCGCACCTCCTGAGAAGAATCACGCTAGATGATGCACTCCTGCGGTAGCGCGCCTCGCGTCCGTTCCCGCTGCTCGAATTCCAGGACGGCGTTCCGCAGGTCCACCGGCGTAAAATCCGGCCAGCGCTTCTCCAAAAATACAAATTCCGCGAAGGCGCATTCCCACAACAGAAAATCGGAGAGTCGTTGTTCTCCGCCGGTGCGAATCAGCAGGTCCACTTCAGTAGAGCCGCCGCGTTGCATTTCGGCCAGTAGATCGCCAAAAGCCTCGCTCGAAAGGCTGGTCACTTTATAAAACTTGGTGGCGGCTTGAAAGATGGTCTGTCGCGCCGAATAGTCAATCGCCAATCGGAGATGCAGCGCTTTCCCGTTCACCGTCAGTGCTTCCGCATCAGCAATCGCCGCGCGCAAAGCCGCAGGCAGGCGATCCCTGCGTCCGATGATGCTCAAGCGAATGCCTTCTTCCAGGCAATGGAACGCCTCCTCCTTCAGGTAATCCTGCAGCAGCCCGAGGATCGCGTCCACTTCCGCGGGTGGGCGTTGCCAGTTCGCGGAGGAAAGCGCGAACAACGTGAGCGTATGAATCCCAAGGTGCGGCGCGCAGCGAATAATACGCCGCCCGGCTTCGGCCCCGGCACTGTGCCCCGCTGAACGCGGCAAGCCGCGCGAGGTGGCCCAGCGTCCGTTCCCATCGCAAATGATGGCCACATGAAGTTTGGGCGCTGTCTCCGTAAGCACCGCGTACATCCGAGCGATCACCGAGTTTTCCATTAACATGCTGCTTTCTCCGCCGCCTTCCCTTACAATGTACTTTGCAGCACAAAGTATAAGGACAAATTTTTTACCCTTCCCGCGTTGCCCGGATCAGCGCTTCCATGTGATTCAGGTAGCGTTCCAGAGCGCGCCGTCCTCCGGCCGTCAGCCGGTATTCCGTTTTTGGCAGGCGCCCGTCAAACGATTTCGTGCACACGATGTAGTCCGCTTCCTCCAGCTTCCTAGCGTGCACGCTGAGGTTTCCGTCTGTCGTCTTCAGCAGAGCCTTCAATTCGTTAAAAGTCAGCGAGCGATTCACCGCCAGGGCGCTGACAATTCCCAGCCGGATTCGCTCATGAATCAGCCGGTCCAGATTTGCCGGTAACGTCTCGCGTTTCGGGCCCGGGACTGCCGCCGGCCCTTCCTCTTTTTGCAGGCGTACCTGCCGAACTGTCGATGATCTTGCCATAACCCTTCCGTTCTCCAGAATTCGCTCAACCGCCGTGCCGCAGGGCGATCCACACACCGAAACTGATTTGCACCACTCCAAAACCCCCAGCCATGAATACATTTCCCCAATGCGCCGGAGCAAATAATGCTGCCGCGCCGAGTCCCATCAGGCAAAGCCCCATAATCGGAACCGCGCGCACGGAAAATGCCCCGCCGGTAACAATCGCCGTTCCATACAGAAGCATCCACACTCCAGGAAGAAACGCAAAGGCTCCCGCTTGGAAAAGCGCCACCGTCAAGAACGCACCTACCACAATGGGTGGTGCAAAGCTCAGTACAAACTTGCGTCCCGGCCCGCTGAACAAGGAAGAATTCGCGCGCCGCGCCTTGGTCGCTGCCGCGGGCGCAGCGATTGCCACGGCCACGAACGCTTCGGCTAACCACACTGCGACCCAACCTCGTGGCGTGCTTTGGCGCGAAGCCAGCAGCGCTGCGGCCAGGGCAGTAATGCCCATGGCCACGCCGCCCCAACCGGGCACCGCCGTGAATTCAGCCGCCCGCTCCATGGTTTCGCGGATATAGCGGAGATGGTCCGCGGCGCGCGCATCAATGGGGATGGGCTCGCGGGCGGGAGTGCGGTTGGGGGTAGTAGAAGGCACGAAGGGAGAATAGCGTTAACGCGAAGCATTGTCAAGTACTTTATAATACAAAGTAAAAGTCACTTCCCCCGGCGATATTTCCCCCGCACCGCGTTCCACCGGATAATCACCACATCCAGGAACATCTGCACGCTGTCCCTCATCATGCTTACCTTGGTGGCCGGCGAGTGCGCCCAGCGCACGGGCACCTCCACGATGGACAAGCCATGGTGGCGTGCCAAATAAAGCAGTTCCGGGTCAAAGCCAAAACGCTCGATCGTCTGCTGCTCGAAAATCACCCGGCAGCGCTCACGCCGGAACGCTTTGAACCCGCACTGCGTGTCCACAAAGGGCAGCCGCAAAATAATGCGCACGATCCTGTTGAAAATGATGCCTGCGAACTCCCGGAAAACCGATTCGTGCACTTCAATCAAGCTGCGATCGACGGCGCGCGAGCCAATCGCCACATCATGATCCTGCATTGCTGCAAGAAGTTTATTCGCCTCTTCGATTGGGGCGGAGAGGTCCGCATCGGTGAACAAAGTGATTTCGCCGCGCGCTTCAAGCGAGCCGTGACGCACGCTGAATCCCTTGCCCCGGTTGGTTCCGTTCGCAAGCACGCGCAATTGCGCGATCTTCCCGCGGAAGGCCTCGGGCACCTCAGCTGTGCGATCGGTTGAACCGTCGTCCACTACGATCACTTCGATGTTCTTCTGCTCCCGCTCGATGTAACGCGCGATCTTTTCCAGTGTGGCGGGCAGCCGCAATTCTTCATTGAACGCCGGTATGACAATCGAAAGCTCCGGGGCGGAATCGCTCATCAAATCCACTCGTCCTTCCAGCCGTGACGGCCCACTAGGGGCACAAACCGGCAGGGTTCTCTTCGTTCTGTAGTCAATTTCTCGCCGCGCCTGGTCAACAGCATCAGCACCTGGTGCTCCTCCGCGCCGACAGGCACAATCATTCGCCCGCCCTCCGCCAGTTGCTGCGTCAAGGGTTCCGGCACATGGGGCGCTGCCGCAGCCACGACGATGCCATCATAAGGCGCATATGCCACCAAGCCCAGCGAGCCGTCTGCCCGGTGTACCTGCACGGTTCCGTATCGCAAACTTTGCAGCCGCGCGCCTGCTGCGCTCGCCAGTTCCGCCCGGCATTCGATCGTGTGTACCTCTCGCGCCAGGCAGGAAAGCACGGCCGCCTGGTATCCGCAACCTGTTCCGATTTCCAGCACTCTTTCGTTGTCGTTCAGATGAAGTGCGGCGCACATCAGGGCCACAATGTAGGGCTGTGAGATGGTTTGTCCCTCCCCGATCGGTAACGCCTCGTCCGAATAGGCTTCATTCTTCCATTCCTTGGAAACGAATTCGTGCCTCGGCACGCTCCTCATCGCCTGCAACACTCGATCATCTTTGATGCCGCGCCTCCGGATTTGCGTTTCCACCATGGCGTGGCGCAAATCCGCGTAGCCTTCTTCGCTCAGCGTTTTAGTTGCGCTCATGGCGTGCGTCCCCGTCAACCACGCTTGGGTCCCTTTGGCGTTCTAAGTGCGTGGGCAATTCGAACTCTGCTGTTTCCTCAGCATAATCTACTGTCGCCTCTGCGGTGAGAGCAAGGTCAACGCGCAAGCCGGCCCCACGCTCTCTGGTGGAGTGCTTGCCGTCCACTGCACCTCCGGCCAGTACCCGCAAGGCAAACCTGCACCCCAGTGCAGGCGCGCCCCGTTTCGCGCTTCCCTAGAATCAATTTTGGGCAGGAACCACCCGAAGTGGAGGATGTCATGAAAGCGGCAATTGCGTTGATTCTGATTTATGTGGGAACGTTTCTTGTAGCTATCCAGGGTGGCTCCTCCACGGCGGTTCAGGCGGCCTCGCAATCCGCCGCTGGCAAGCAGAACGCCTCTTCCGTAAATTCCATTGATCCTGCAAAAGAGGCGGACATTCGCTCGTTGCTGGAGCTGATCGGTTTCCGGGATCAGGTCCAGGAAAACGTCAACCTGATCGCAGAGCAATACCGCGAAAAGCTTTTGGCCACCGTGCCCAATAATGAAAAAGGTCAAGCCTTCGTTAATGGCGTAATTTCGGGTTACGAGAAGAGTTTCGACGTCGATCAGGTGACCCAGCAGATGCTCGTGGCGTACGACAAGCATTACACGGACGACGAAATCAAGAGTCTTCTTCAGTTCTACGGCTCGCCCCTCGGTCAAAAATTTGCCGCCGAAAGCCCGAAAATCTCCCGTGAGGTCCAGGAAACTACGCGCGCCACGGCCCTCAAGGCCGTCCGAGACGCTCTGCAAGCGGCCAAAGAAAAGGATCCCGTCACCGGACAGAACGCCCGGCTCTACAATCCTCCCCCGCGCCGCTTGCAACAACCGCATCGCCCGCAACAAGACGCACCCGAACAGGCCGCGCAGCAGACGCAGCCCTGAGTCCGCATTTCACTTCCCTGAGCCATCGAAGATTTGAGACGCGCGAAGTCTTTACGGCAGGCGCTTCTTAAATTTGATGTCCATACCGAAGGTGCCGTTCTGATCGCGCAAGCCCACTATGGAAATATTCCGGTTCAGGTTGTACTCGATCTGGATGACCTGCTGTTGCGTGGAAGTCACGTTCGTTTCATAAAGGACCGTCAAGCTGCGCGTCACCTGTTGCTCGACGGTCACGCGCGCCGCTGCGTTCTGTCCCGAACTGCTTGCCCCAACTCCCGTTAGTCCGGGATCAACCCGGAACCGGGTTATGCCAAACAGCTTCTCGACGCGCCCGCCCAATTGGCTGGAAATCGCCTCGGAGAGCAATGCGGACGCGCCGGAGGTGTTGCTGCTTTGCGTCGTGCCGCCGCTGCGCAGCGTGGATTCTGAAGAGGTCTGGCCCAACGCCAGCAGCGTGATAATGTCGTTCGCCGGTAGTGGTGGGTCCGACCGGTAAGACAAACTCAGCTTGCTGGCCTCCCCCGTGAAGTTCAGCGTGATTTCATATTGCTGAATCGTGGTTGTGGCTTCAACATTGATCACAGGATTAAGCCGGAATGGGTTCGCGAAGTTCAAATCCCCTCGCGTCACGTGATAATGGTTGTCCCGGAGATACAAATCCCCGCTGAGCACGTGGATATGCCCCAGCAAAATAGGATGTTCTGCCGTGCCTCGCACCCGCAGATTGGCGTCTGCTTCGAGCTGCGCTCCCGGCCACTCCATCCGCGCATCCGGCGTCGAACTTGCTTCCACATCAAGCTGCAAGTTGCGCAGGAAACTCGAAGTGCCAGTGGGGCTTCCGCCCGTGCTGGATACCAGGATGCCTGCCGAGTCCAGCCCCTCGCTCAAGTTCACGCGCTGCATGGCGATTTTGCCGGAGAGCACTCCGCCGTCTAAGGTACCCGAAAGCCGCAGCGATCCGCCTGCCAGCCAGCTGATCCCTTCCGGATAGCGAATCCGGATGCGCTCGGTTTTTGCGGTGATATCGTAGCGCAGCGGCTTCTCCGAATAGTTCACGCTGCCGGATAGGGCCAGAATCCCGCCTCCCGAATCGCCTGTGATGTTATCGAAGAACAGCCGGTTGGCATCGAACACCAGATCGCCTTTCACGTTGCTCAGCCCCGTCGGGAAATCGGCCGTGCGCGCCGAGGCATTTATTAGCTTCACGCGCCCGATGATTCTCGGACGGTCCATCGTTCCCTCAAACGAGGCGTTGATGTCGGCATGGCCGGTCACATCGAAATCCGGAATCGAAGCGCTCAGCAACCGAAGGTCTGCCGTTCCGTTCATCTTCATCGCCAGCGCCCGACGCCCGGTGAACTGGATCGACCCACTCAATTCGGCATTTGTATTCGCTCCCTTCAGCGAAGCGCTCACGATCTTCAGGCTGTCTCGCGTCGAAGTCAGGTGGATGGGGCCCTCATTTTCCAACTGCACGCCGCCATACGTCAGCAGCAGCCGAGTGAAATTCCCATCCATCACAAGAGTTTCCGGGTGTCGCGCTTCACCGCTCAAAGTGATATCCCCGTCGGCGGTGCCGTGGCCCGCGAATTTATGCAGGTGCAGGGCAGCAAGGAGGTAAGGATCAAGATTTATGTTGCGAATCGTGATTTTCCCATCCAACGGAAGCGGATCGGCCAGGCCCAGCTTAATCCCGCCCGAAATCGCACCTTCGCTCATGGCTGAGCCAATCTTCAAGTTCGCTTCTTTCCCATCCGAATGCAGCTCGCCCTCAAAACTCCCGATTACTTCCGTACCGACCTGCAGATTCACAACTCGGAACGAGCCATCCGCAAGCGGTTGCGTCAGCGGACCGCTCGATTTCATGCGAAACGTGATTTGCCCTCCAAGCGGAAGGCTCTCGGACTGAATCTTTCCGAAGTTGGCGAGCGGGAGCGAAGCTCCCACCAGGTCCGTGGTCAACGACTGGTCAGCAAAACGGTACGCCGCCGTCCCCGTGACGATTCCCGCTCCACCCGTCTTCTCGGTGCCCGGGGCGAAAAACCGTAACTCTGCATTGGCCAGCCGCACTTCATCCGGCATGACGCTCAATTGGCCGCGTAAGCGATTAAACGTCACGCCATACGCATCCCCATCGGCCACATCCA
>CAYOOS010000020.1:0-21461 GCA_964405585.1 uncultured Acidobacteriaceae bacterium
TTCGATGAAGGGAACTCCCATCGATTTCCCTGTGGCCTGTTCATCAAGTTTCGATAGGTTGAATTGACCAATGGAACGATGCTCTGTTCTGGTTGACGATCGCAGGCGGCGAAGGCAAAATCGAAGCCCAAATCTGGATCTCCACGTTTGGTCTGCCGCAAACCCGGGCGGAAGAGTTTCGTGAAGAATGGGGTAGCCGCTTAAGAGAAGTTCTTCAATAATTCTAGAAAAGGAGAATCGCGAAATGCGGGAGTCAAGAAAAGTCTATCTACTCGTGGCCGCAGTCCTCGTTCTGTTGTTCCTGGGCTACTGGGCTGGGCGGACGAGCTTTCCCCTGGCAAAGGTACAGGCTGCACCTTCTGCGTCGCCGGAGATGGACCGCCTTACCAAAATGTATCTGGGAACATGGGATTACACGGAGACCTATCCGAAAACGCCGGTCACGCCGAACGGTGGAGTCAACACGGGCATCTACACCAGCGAATTGGGGCCCGGCGGAAACTCGTTGGTGAATCGTTTTCACTCCAAGGGGCCGGTTGGTGATTTTGAAGGCCTGCTGATCTATACCTGGGACCCCAAGGAAAAAGCCTACAAGTATTACGCGTTCGGGAACGATTTCCCCGGCGCGTTCGTCGCCACCGGGAATTTCGAGGGAGACGCCCTGGTGTTTCGCTTGGAGTTTGACGCCGGGGGCGCAAAAATGGCTATCCGAAACGTGGCGCGCTTGGACGAAAAGGGAACGATGACGGTCGAAGAATTCGTGGCCATGCCAGGAAAGCCGGAAGCCCTGATGGTCACCGTGGTTGCAAAACGAAAGCCCTAGCCTAAACGCTCAAATATCCCGGCAGCGCCCATGCCGCCACCGATACACATGGTCACCATGCCGTAGCGCGCGTTGCGGCGTTGCAATTCGCGGACAAGGGAAGCTGTCAGCTTTGCGCCGGTGCAACCCAGCGGATGGCCCAATGCGATTGCGCCGCCATTGGGATTTACACGCGCCGCGTCGAGATTCGCCTGTTGAATCACGGCCAACGACTGCGCCGCAAACGCTTCGTTCAATTCAATCACCGCAATATCACTCAGCGAAAGGCCCGCCAGCGTCAACGCCTTGGGGATCGCGTAAACAGGACCAATGCCAAACTCTTCGGGCGGGCACCCGGCCGTGGCGAAAGCAATAAAGCGCGCTTGTGGTTTCAATCCAAGCTGCGCGGCCCGGGCGTCGGACATAACCACAACCGCCGCGGCGCCATCGCTCATCGGCGAACTGTTGCCGGCCGTCACCGTGCCCTTCACATGAAATGCAGGCTTCAACCCCGCCAGCACTTCCAGCGAAGTATCCGCGCGGGGCAGTTCGTCGCGATCGAAAACGAAGGATTGCGTCGCGGGTTTGGCCGGGCCCTTCGGTTTCGTGCCATTGCCGTTGGGCAGGGAAGTGATCTTCACCTCGACCGGCACCGTCTCATCCTTGAACTTATCCGCTGCCAGCGCCGCAATGGCTTTTTTGTGGGAATCGACGGCAAACTGGTCTGCTTGCTCGCGAGTTATGCCAAACTTGCTTGCAATATTCTCCGTTCCGAGTCCCATATTAATGTAGGCGTCCGGATAGTGATCCACCAGCCAGGGGTTCGGCGAAATTTTGTTGCCGCCCATGGGCACAAGTGACATGGATTCCGTGCCGCCCGCCACGATGACTTGTGCCGCGCCGCTGCGGATACGGTCCGCGGCAAGCGCGATGGCCTGAAGACCGCTCGAGCAAAAGCGGTTCACGGTCATGGCGGAGGTTTCCACCGGTAATCCCGCACGCAAGGCCGCGATCCGCGCCACGTTCATGCCCTGCTCGCCTTCCGGCATGGCGCAGCCGAGAATCACATCGTCAATTTCCTTGGGATCCAAACTCGTAACGCGCAGCAGCGCTTCCCTGATGACCAGCGCGGCCAGATCGTCGGGGCGAGTTGTGCGCAGCGAACCTTTGTAGCCGCGGCCAACAGGCGTGCGGACGGAAGAAACTATAACGGCTTCAGGCATGATCGACCTCGCAATCGGAAATATTTCCGATTGTCTGCCCCCTCTCGCAAAAAAGCAAATCGGCAGCAGAAAGGGCCGTCGGCTATTTTGAATTTGGGTTCAGCAAAAAGATCAAAAAGACAAATACGACAAAACAGAAGATTCCGAGCCACCACGGCCTGAACGGAATGGGAAATAAAATCATGATGACCCACCACCACCAAGGCCAATGTGCCCTCGACTTCTTTGTAGATTCCATTTTCATTCCACTTTTAGCTGCTCTTCCCGCCGACCCTTCGACTTCCAGCAAACGTCCTGGTTCAATCGGTCCAAAGTAGCCCATTGCCGGAAGAAAGGGGCGCCCGGTTGCCGCGCCCCTGTGAGATTAGATTGTATTGCCTATGCTAGAACTGCAGGCGCAAGCCAAACTGCAGCACGCGTGGTCCACCGCCGCCGAGGCCAGGATTTCCCTGAGCCACGTCGGGCGTCTGCGTGATGAGGCCCGCGGGACCTGCATTTGGGTTGACCGTGCCATCCGAATTGAGTCCGGGAGTAATCACGTTCGTGGGCAACGCAAAGTTTGGATGATTGAAAATGTTGAAAAGCTCCGCGCGAAACTGTAGCGATACCGTTTCCGTCAGTTTCGTATTCTTGGTGACGGAGAAGTCCGCATTCCAGAAGCCGGGTCCGTAGATCTGATCGCGTCCCAGATTGCCAAAATCACCGGCGGGCTGCTCGAACGCAAGAGGATTCAGATAGCCCGTCGCCGGCGTCCAATTCGGCAGAATCGGATTCACGCCGGGAACGAGATCGGGCCTCTGGTGAAAGTTGATTCCGCCGCTGGAAGTGATGATGCCGATGGGCCTCCCGGATTGCACGGTGACAATGGTGTTCAACTGCCAGCCTTCCGCAAGACGTTTGGGAAGAGCGGCAAAGGCCGGAACTCCGTAATTGAGCACGGAGGTCCAGCGGTGCCGCGTGTCAAACGTCGATGGGCCCTTTTCCGCCGCAAGATCGTCCGAATTCTGCGGGAATGCGGCGGTGGCGGCGTTGAAGTCAATACCATCGGAAGCGCCATCAAGAGATTTGGACCAGGTATAAGTGGAAAACCCGGAAAAGTGACGCCAGTTGTTCAGACGCAGCGTGGTTTGCAGGGCGTTGTAGGTGGAGTTGGCGCCGGTGGAGAGAACCGCAATCTGGTAATAGTCCGGATTGGTGCCGTCCTGATTGGCGTCATAGAGGCGCGTCAAGCGTGTGCCCTTGGTTCCGACATAGCCGATTTCAAAGGCCACGGCCTGGCTGAACTGGCGCTGAATATTCAAGTTCCAGCTTTGCGCATATGGCGTGCGAAAATTCCGCTCGGTAACGAAAATGCTCTGCGCAGAGCCCGCTGACAGCGGCGAATAGATCGTGCCGGTGGACGAGCCGTTCCAGACGTCGCTGTTGAAATTCAGGCCATTGACGGGAACAGTGATGGAATTATTCGTGGCGCTGCTGGGGTTCGTGGCCACGCCTGCGGAGTTCGTGTAGTTGGCGATCAGAATATCCTGAGGGATGTAGTCGTAATACACGCCATAGGCCGCGCGAACAACCATGTTGCGGCGCGGGCTCCAGACGAGTCCGATTCGCGGCCCAAAGTTGTTCAGGTCGCGGTTGTAGAGATGGGGAAGCGTCGGAGTTCCCACCTGCACCAGATTGCCGCTGGCATCAAAGTTGGAAAGCTCGTTGTTCTTCTCGCCGAGGGGGCCGAAATATTCCCACCGCAGCCCCAGATTCACAGTGAAATTGGGGCGCACACGAATTTCGTCCTGGCCGAAAAAGCTGAGGTTGTTATTGAAAGTGAAGCGCGAGGTGTTGCCCGTAAGCGCCGCGCCGTAGATGTTGCCAATGAAAAAATTGGCCAGCTCGTTGACCACAGGATTGGGATCGAGGGCCACGTAATTCCCGGTCCCGTCATCAATCGTCGTGTTTACATCCAGAATCCCCCGCTCCAGGTTGTCGTTGTAGCTCTGCACATCGTAGCGATGGAATTCGTAGCCGAACTTGAACGTCTGGTGGCCCTTCACCAGCGTAAAGTCGTCAAGGATCTGAAACGTCTCGCTGACGCGCCCTCGGGGAACGCTGTAGCCGCTCGTGCCCAGATTATCGAGATCGCCGTTGAAGTCGATTTCCGGCAAGCCCAGCTTTCCGTCGCCAAAATCAAACCCATTGCCAAGAGTTGTGGGATCAAGTTGATCCACGGAACTGAAGCTGGTGCGAAACCGCGAGTACCCGAAGCGTAGCTCATTGAGCTTCTCCGCTGAAAACGTAGTAAGCAGGCTGACCGAAACCACTTGAACGCGCGTGGGTGATGTTTGCTCGAAGCTGCTGAGGCGCGAACCGCTGCCATATCCGCCGAGCGAGCCAAGGGGATAGACCTGGTCGCTCTGGCCAAACGCGTAGCGGCCCGTGAGCGTGTTATTGTCCCCAATTCTTTGGTCGAGCTTCACGATGAAGTTGTCGCCGTTGTTGGTGTCCCGGTCCGTCCCGGCCACGGCATTGGAACTGCTTGGGTTCACCGGGAAATAGTTGAGAATCTTGGTGAGCGCCGGATTGATGCTGGTGATCGGCATGTAGGTCTGCGCGAGCGCAACCTGCTCCGCGGCCTGGATGTCGTTCACGCTGGTGCCCGTCCGCGGCACAAGAAACGTAAAATCGGAGCCGACCACTTCGCGCTGTCCTTCGTACGCAAGGAAGAAAAATGTTTTGTCTCTTACGATGGGTCCGCCCAGCGAACCGCCGAAATTGTTGTTGTTGAAATGCGATTGCGGATCGGGCGACGGATTGAAGTAGTTGCGCGCGTCGAAATAAGAATTGCGGTTGTACTCAAAAAGCGAGCCGTGAAACTGGTTGCCGCCGGATCGCGTGATGATATTGACGGCCGCACCGGAGTTTCGACCATATTCGGCGCCAAACTGTGCTTGCAGGTTGAACTCCTGAATCGCATCCAATGGAAGCAGCGTAGCCGGCGCTCCGGAAATGCCCACCTGGTTCAGCGCGGAATTGTTAAAGAATGGATCGTTGTTGTCCGTGCCATCGAGCATGTAATTGTTGGAACGGTCACGGTTCCCGTTGATATTGAATTGGCCAAAGCCTTTTTCGCTGCCGGCAACGCCAGAGCCTTCCACGGTTACACCCGGAGTGAGCGCAACCAGTTTTCCAAAGTCGCGCCCGTTCAGGGGCAATTCTTGCACGAGTTGCCGATCCACGATTTGCGAGAGCGTGGTTGTGGTGGTTTCAACAATCGGCACTTCTTCGGTCACCACCACGCGCTCAAATGATTCGGAGGGCCTGGCCAGTTGCAGGTTGACGATCGTTTCCGCGCCGGTACTTACGACCACTCCTCCCTGCCGGTATTCCTGCAGGCCCGTTGCTACCGCGGATACTTCATACTGCCCGGCGGGAAGTTCCAGGAAGCGGTATTCGCCCTCTGCATCCCCGGTAACCTCGCGGGTTTCGCTGGTGGCCAGATTGCGCGCAATCACTTTTGCGCCGGGAACGTGGAGGCCGTGCGCATCCGTAACCTCGCCGCGAATACTCCCGCGGAAAGACTGCGCCGCCAAGTTCGCGCGAGAACCGGAGAGCGCCACGACAAAGAGCAAGGTAATGCCAATTCGTATTCCCAGGGAAAATACACTGCGAAGTTTCATGACCTGTATCCTTTTGTTCTGGGATCCATCGCTGATGGTATCCGTGCAGCGGTTGCAGCCCGCCGCAGTTGAAGCCCAAGGGGATCGGAACGACACTCGTCCGGAACCGCCAGCCCAATCAGGAGTTGCTGCGGCGACATCGCCGCGACACGCTACATCGCTGTAACTTCATTCTGAAAATCTGGCGCCTCGTTGGCATCACTTGTCCTTGAGCGGCGCGCCCTTCTTCGGAATCATCAGTGAAACCGGCGGCGTGATCTTGTACGTCTCCGAAAAATTGCGCTCGTTCAGAGCCATCGCCATGCGACCTCGCGAATCCACATAGAGCAGTGGCTCTCCCACGGGCACGTCCATGAAGGTTTTGTCGTAAGGAAGCGTGAAGGGCTTCTTGTTCAGTTGCACGGTGATTTTATCGCCCAGGTTATAGCCGAGCTTCTTAAACTCGTCGCCTGCAATATCGCTGATGAGCGAGCCGAAAGGATCATCCAGCCCGATTACCTCTCCTTCGATACCCTTGTCGGTGGTGGTCGAAATCTTCGAGGTGAGGCGCACGAGTTGTTGTACTTCTGGGCCAACCATCGTGTAGTCCCAACCTGCGGAAAGATGCGCGCCCACGGGCGAGAAAATATCGCGTCCGTGAAACGTGGATGATACCGCCTGACCGATCATCCAGTCGGGATTGGTGATTTCGCGCGCGGAGTCCAGGCCGTCGCGTTCAATTACCGGAGTGATCAGACCATTGTCCGGCAGAACAAAATACTGGCCCTTCTTGGTTTTGACGACCACCGCTTTGCGGGAGGTACCGACGCCCGGATCAATGACCACGACGAAAACGGTGCCCGCGGGGTAGTAGGGCGAAGCCCCGGCGAGGAAGCGTGCGCCATCTTCAATCGAAAAAGGCGTCACCTGATGAGTGATGTCCAAAATGCGCGCATCCGGAGCAATCCCCAACATGACCGCCTTGCAGATGGCCACGGCATCGTTGGCCGTGCCGAAATCGGTCATGAAGACGATGGCCGGGCGGGAGTTGGCCGCTGCCGCTACCGTTTCGGCGGCTTTTCGCGCGGTTTCCTGGCGGCTACATCCCATCATTACCAGAGCGCCGATAAGGATCGCCTTGGAAACACCCAGCCAGTGCAGCCTTTTCACAAGTCCCCCGAATGATCTTTTTTTATTGCGCTTTGCGAAACTCCGCCGCGCAATTTGCACGGTCCATTGGAGAAGGAACCGAAAACTTCCCTGAACCCGCCGGGCGATTTGCCGGCAGCCCCTGATGGCCCAAAATCCCACTCCAAAAGAACCTTATTATTATAAAGGAAGGTCGGCGAATTGGGAGACCAAATCCGAAATCAGCAGAGCAATTGCGACTGGGGCGCGAAAACATTAAAATGCTGCATCCTGTTTCCGGGGGTTCCGTACAGGGTCGCTTCGCTTTCGCCTGAGCGAAGTCCAGCCAAGGTTGCATGTAACTTGAGGTATATCGAGGAGGACGCAAATGCGTCGTAGTTTCTTGTGTGTCATTTTGTTATTGGTAAGTGCTGCGGTGGCCGCCGCCGATCAGGTCACCCTGAAAAACGGCGACCGGCTCACCGGCACGATTGTTTCCGGCGACGGCAAGGCTTTGCTGTTGAAAACGGAGTTTGCCGGAGACGTGACGATCCAGTGGGACGCCATCACGACCATCGAATCCGCGCAGAGTCTGAATCTCACTTTGAAAGACGGCAAACGGCTGGCCGGAAAAGTGACCACCGAGGACGGGAAATTCGTCGTGGCTGGCGCGGCTGCTCCGGAGGGTGCCGCGAACGCGACGAAGGATGTCATCGTGGCCGTGCGCAACGACGCGGAGCAGAAAGCCTTCGACGACCAGG
Organism: uncultured Acidobacteriaceae bacterium; assembly: GCA_964405585.1. Lineage (GTDB taxonomy): Bacteria > Acidobacteriota > Terriglobia > Acidiferrales > UBA7541 > Acidiferrum. Next base: position 7,562 of record CAYOOS010000020.1, read on the forward strand.
CCGAAAAAATGGCTCATCCCAAATTCACCTATTTCTGGGGCGGTCTCTTCGACACAGGACTCGCATTGACGCAAGGCAATTCCTCCACCGAGACGTTCACTCTGGCGGCGAAGGCAGTCCGCGCAACGCCACGCGATAAGATCACCCTCTACTCCACGTACATCTACGGAAACGACGATTCCACTCCTCCCAGCCGCACCACGGCAAATGCCCTGACCGCTGGGGCTCGCGGCGACTACAACTTCAAGCCGTCGTTTTTCGGGTTTGCGACTGCCGATTTTGAGACCAACGCCCTGCAGCATCTTGATCTCCGCAGGGTTTTTGGCGGCGGCTTCGGTTACCACGCCATGAAGACGGCACGCGCCACGTTCGACGTGTACGGCGGCCTCACCTATGACCGCGATTCGTTCGGAACTTACACTTTGACGAATCCCACTCCCCCGCCGCCACTCACTACAATCGCAGCGTCCATCCAGAACAGCGCGGAAGCGATCGTCGGCGAAGAGTTCGATTCCAAGCTGAACAAGCGAACGACGGTCACGGAGCGTCTGAGCTTTTATCCCAACCTGTCGCACACCGGCGAATACCGGTTCCAATTCGATTCCACGGTTGCCACGCAGCTCAAGAACTGGCTGAGCTGGCACCTCACCTTCAGCGACCATTACATCAGCTATCCCCCGCCGGGACTTCTCGGGAACGATATCCTGCTTTCAACGGGCTTGCGTGTTACCTGGGGTAAGGCCAAACTATAGCCGGATTTCCCGCCCATTTCTCTGCTCCCTCTCGGAGCCAAGGAGGTTGTGCGCATGGAGTTTCTCTACTGGATCATTGTGGGTCTGATCGCAGGCTGGTTGGCAGGACAAGTCATGAAAGGCGGAGGCTATGGCGTTCTCGTCGACATCATCCTCGGCATTCTCGGTGGCGTTCTCGGCGGATGGCTGTTCGGCCTGCTGGGGCTCTGGCCAGGTCGCGGCTGGATCGGCTCGATCATCGTGGCTTTTGTCGGTGCGGTGATCCTGGTCTGGATCACGCGATTATTGAAAAAGGCCTGACAAACTCAAACGAAAAACAAATCGCGCTGCCGTGGCTGGGGGAAGCCGCTGCAGCGCGATTGTTTGTTCGGGGGAAAAACTCGATCAGGGCTTCACACCTTCCCTGTTGATGCGATTTGCCTGCGTGGCCGCATACCATTCCGCCGTTGGCGCGCGCTGGTATTTCAAATGAATAAGTGCATTGTCCGCGGCCTTCGTGTCGCCTAATTTCTGTTCGACCAAAACCAATTCCCTCGCCGTGAGCGGGTTGTACAAATCGGCCGCCAGTTGCTCGGCCGCCTTCGCGAAGTCTCCCTTGGCGGCTGACACATAACCCTGGCTGGATTCGTAGCAATTTTCCACCAGCAGGTCCCGTGAATCGGCAGCGAGCTTTGCAAGCTTTTCGAGGTCGGATTGCGCTTCGTTCAAATCGTTGTTTGCGGTATGGACGCGGATTTCCTCTCGCAGCACTGCGGCGAGGGTGGCATTCCGCTCGGATTCTGTCATACCGGGAGTGGATGCCGAGAGCAGCCTTTCCAGTTCCAGGAGGATTTGATGTTCGGCGTCTGCGTCCGAGGCAAGCAGGGCCCTGGCATAATCAATCTCGAATTGTGCGGCGGCGTTTTTCACTGCGGTCGCTTTCGTGGAGAGCTCGCCGAGTTCCTGACGGCCCGTCCCAGAATCTCCCTCCCAAAAGTGCACAAGTGTTGACTGCAGCTCGATGTGCAGCATGTCTTCTGGATTGTTCGCCATCTTCATGGCCATTTCGTATTCGGAGCGCGCCGCCCCATAATTGCCCATCAGCGTGTAGGTGTCGCCACGGCCGTATTGCGATGTAACGTAAGTGGGCGAGATGCGCAACGCTTCCGCGTAATGCGCCAGCGACCCCGAGTCGTCCCCCGTCATGCGCAGCACTTCGCCCAGTGAATCCTGGGGATTCGGCTGGTCAGGCAGCGCGTCCGCGTACCTTTTCAGGTATTCCACGGCTTTCTTCGGTTCCGGGCCGATGGCTTCCACGTAGACATACCCCAGCATATTCAACGCCGGCGGAAATTTCGGGTCGACATCCAACGCTGCCGTCCAAAGCTTTGCAGCGCGCTCGAAATCCTGCTGGAAGTAGAGCCACTCGCCCGCCAGATAAAGGATGTGCTTGTCCTTGGGTCGGCGCGCCAGAAGGTCGTTCATGGCGGCAATCGCGGGAATGTAGTTGGCTTCCTGGGCCCCCGTCAGAAATCGCACCAGCAGGCATTCGTCGCCCACGCACCTGTTTTTCAGAGCTTTGGCTTTCTGTAGTGCTTCCGGGGCTGCCACTGTGCGCCGTGCCGCAAACGACCAGACAGCATACGCCAGAGCGAACTTGGAATCTTTTTCCGTGGCCATTTGGGCGTGCATCACGGCTTCATCGAAGCCCGCATTTTCATATTGATCCAGGGACATTTCCAGGTTTTCGCGCGCGTCCACGGACTTGCTGGAGATTCCCAGGCTGCCGAACAATTTCTGCGAAGTCGGGGCAGCCTTCACGGCGGGCTTCGCCGGGCTTGCCTTGGTCTCTTGCACATGGGACGACTGCTGCGCCCATGCGGGTGCGCCCAGCAGACTGGCAACGACCAGCACATTTCTTATGCCTTGCACACGGTTCATAGCCTTATTCAACCCCGGTACGACGTTCCAGTTTTTTCGGCTTACCAGCCGAAAGTAGCGCCCTCCACGCCTCGCTTGATACTGGACGGAAGAACAGGTGTGCGCATTCGCCAAGCACGGAGTTGCTCGTGCGACGGTCTCCGCCCGTCGTCAGGTTGGGCACATGGCTCCGAAGACGTACTTGTGCCAGCCGCCCGGCTCCCGGGAAACTGGTGGTGTCCAGCATGAAAGGTCGTTGGCATTTATGATCGCCGCTCCTCCGCTCCGGAAATTCCAAGCCTTTGCTCTCGCTGCCCTGCTTATCCTTTCCGCTGTGCCTTTGCTGGCCGGTATTAAGAATTGGGCGTTGGTAACCGCTTCCGGGAACAAACTCCAGGAAGTCTCCCTTCTGGAGCTGGCCAAATTCTGCAAGGGCACGCAGAGAACCTGGCCCGACGGCAGGAATTTCACGTTCGTGATGCACGATCCCGAAATCCCGGAAATGCGCGTCCCCGTTCAGAAGCTGTTCGGCGTAACGCCGTCTGAGATGAAGCCTCTGATCGCCAAGCTGAACGAGTCTCGGCCCGTTATCCGGATTGTGGAAAGCGACGAAGAACTCTTGCGGCTGGTCGAAGCCACACCCGGTACGGTCGGCTTGGTGGACATCTATGCGATAAACAGTGCTGTGAAGGTGTTGCGCATTGATGGCAAGCTGCCGTTTGATTCTGGCTATATCCTCAAAGGCAATTAGACTGCATCAGTCCATTTTCCTCTAAACAATTGTCCGATTCCTGGTGCGGGGGTTGCCACCTTCTGCGCGCAGAAGCACGCGCTCAAAAACCTGTACTGAAGGGCAGGTTTTCCACAGGATAGTACCGCGAAGAAAAGGCGTAAATTTCCCCTTTTGGAACAATTTCTGTAACTATCATTTTTACAATCATTTACAAGGCATCTCATTCCGACTCTGGGCGTACTAGAAGCCGAGTTTGTCCCTCATTTTGATACCTTCGTACCATGGATTTCCGTTCCTTAAACCTGTCTAATGGGACAGGTACGATGCATCGTCCCAAAGGTCAGGTACGAAGCATCCAACCAGATGAGGTAAGAAATCCAGCCTACGCCCGGGCTGGCCGTCGGGGGAAGGGAACCTAATATCGTGAAAGCCAAAGACAGCCTTCGCAAATGGATCTGGTGGTTTCTAGGGGGTATCGCCGCGCTCCAGCTTTACTTTGTCCGAGAACTCCTGGCGGCCTTCGCGTTGTTCGCTTTGGGCTTCATTGCCATCGGCCTCGTGGTAGCGACTTTCTACTTCCTGCAAAAGGGTTGGGAAGCGGGAGTCAGCCGTGTCGCCGCCAGCCAGCATGCCTGGCTCCTGGCGACGAGGCGCGCCGTGGCCACCGTGGAAGATTGGGGTCGGCGCCCGATCCGCCGTCCGGATTCGGAACCTGCCCACTGAGTTTGCAACTCCTTGGTGTTAGCCAGAGTACAGAGGTAGGAAGCACTGTAAGCGTAGGGTGATACCCTTCTGAGAACAGGAAGTCGGGGCCAACCGTCCTGAGAGAGCGGTTGGCCCTTTTCCTTTGTGCGCATTGAAGCCGCTTAGTTCACGTAAGAAAGAGGACTCAGAAAAACACCGCGCCGCCATCCACATTGAGCGACTGGCCGACGATGGCGCTGGACAGATCCGAACACAGAAAGAGTGCGGCTTGGGCGATTTCTGCAGCGGTCTGGCCGCGCCCCTGCAACAGCGAACCTAAGAAGCCTTTCAATTGTTCTTCCGGAGTGACTCCCAGTCTTTTCGCCAGCGTGTTTCCCAATTCCTTGGACATCACTGTTTCCGTTACGGGCCCGGGGCAGATGGCATTCACGCGCACGCCCTGGCGCGACGCTTCCGCGGCCATCACCCGCGTCAGACCGAGAATGCCCGCCTTTGCGGCTGCATACCCCGATCCCCAGCCAAAAGCCGCCTTCGCCGAAATGCTGGAAATATGCAGAATCACGCCGGATTTGCGCGCGTACATTTCCGGCAGCACCAGCTTGCTTAGCAAGAACGCGGCGCGCAGGTGCACTGCGATCACCTTGTCAAACTCCTCTAGAGGATACTCTTCAACAGGCACCACGGGGCCATAGTGCCCGGCATTATTCACCAGAATGTCCACACGTTCGAATCTCTCCCGCGCCGCGGCCACCACCTTTTCCGCATCGGCGGCAAGCGTCAAATCCGCAGTGATATAAGCCGCCTTGCCTCCCGCGCCGATAATTTCCTTTGCCGTGGCGGCAAGTTCGGCTTCCGTGCGCGCCGTCAAAAAGACCGAGGCGCCCTCTTTTGCGAATAGTTGTGCCATTGCACGGCCAATCCCGCGTCCAGAACCCGTGATTAAAGCAACTTTGTTCTCAAGAAGCATCGATTTGCGTGTCCTGTCTCTCAGATCGAACTCATTCCGTCTGCAAAAGCCTCTGCCACTTTACCCGAAATTAGCATTTTGGGTGTGGCGCGAAATTTGGGGGGCAGGCGAAGGTACGCTAAAATTAGAGGGCTATGATTGCTGTCGAAAACATCACCATGCGCTTCGGCTCGCGCATCCTCTTTGAGGACGTAACCACTACCTTTATGGCCGGGCGCCGCTACGCCATTTCCGGCCCGAACGGCGCGGGCAAGTCCACATTCATGAAAATCCTGACGGGCGAACAGGACCCCACGATGGGCAATATCACGCGCCCCAAGCGTATGGGCGTCCTGCGCCAGGACCAGTTCGCGTTCGATAAATTTCGCGTGATTGACACCGTCATCATGGGCAACGCCACGCTTTGGAAAGCCCTCGAGGAACGCGAAATCCTTTACGCCAAGCCCCACGACGACTTGACTCACGACGATGGCATGCGCCTCGGCGAACTCGAAGGCATCGTCGGCGAAGAAGGCGGCTACACGGCGGAAGCGGACGCCGGCGTGCTGCTCGACGGCCTGGGTATAGAGGCGGAACTCCACGAGCGCAAAATGAGTGAACTCCAGGGCGGGCAAAAGGTGCGCGTTCTGTTGGCCCAAGCCCTCTTCGGCAATCCCTCCGCGCTCCTCCTCGACGAGCCCACCAACAACCTGGACCTCGATTCCGTCCACTGGCTAAAGGAATATCTCTCCGAATATCACGGCGTGCTGATCGTCATCTCTCACGATCGCCATTTTCTGAACAGCGTTTGCACGCACACCGCCGACATCGACTACCAGACCATCATCATGTATCCCGGTGGCTACGACGACATGGTGCTGGCCAAGACGCAAATCCGCCAGCGCATGGAATCCGATAATGCCGTGCGCGAAAAGAAAATCGCTCAGCTCAACGAATTCATCGCGCGCTTTTCGGCGGGCACGCGTTCCGCGCAAGCCACTTCCCGCAAGAAAGAAGTCGAGCGCCTGCAAACCTCTGAACTGGCCAGGTCCAACATCCAGCGCCCCTACATCCGCTTCGACACCATACGTCCTTCCGGCCGTCTACCTCTGGAAGTGAAGAAGCTCACGAAGTCCTACGACGGCCTGAAAGTCATCCAGCATTTTTCGGCCAGCATCACACGCGGCGAGAAAATCGCGCTCACGGGCCGCAACGGCGCGGGCAAAACCACCATGCTGAAATCGCTTATCCGCAATGCGGGCGATTTTATCGGGCCGGCCGAGCGCGAGTTTCCCATCGATTCCGGCAACATCGTCTGGGGCCATGAAGTCACCATCGGCTATTTCCCGCAGGATTTCAGCTACACCATTGATAAGAGCAAGGGCATGACGGCGATGCAGTGGCTCTGGCAATTCAATCCGCAAGCCCCGCAGGAGGAGATTCGCGGCCCGATGGGCCAGATGCTCTTCAGCGGCGAAGATGCTTTGAAGCCAACCTCCGCCCTTTCCGGCGGCGAGTGCGCGCGCCTGATCTTCTGCCGGCTGATGCTTCAAAAGCCCAATTTCCTGGTATTCGATGAACCCACGAACAACCTGGACCTGGAATCCATTAACGCGCTGAACATCGCGCTGCAGAAGTACGAAGGCACGCTGCTGCTCGTGACACACGACGAAGATGTGCTCGATGAAGTTGCCACCCGCATCTGGCATTTCAACAACGGCAAAATCGAGGACTTCAAGGGCACTTACGAGGACTTTCAACTGACCGCCCAGCGCAAGGCGGGTTAAAGTCAGTTCTGCTCTGCGGCAGGGAGTCCTGAGCACGGGACTCCTCGCGAATCGCTCCTTTACCTATTCAACAAACGGGCTAGCCAGCGACGGAATCGCCCACCTAAAAGAGGTACCATGCTGCCCAGAAAGGCGCATGCTCGCCGTACACGCTATGGCAAACGAAGAGCCCGATGTACAACCTGGAAAAGTCGCGCTGACACTCTTCTCGGGGATTCTCGGTGGCGCTTTAATCACGCTCGTTCTGGTGGCCGCCGCGGTGTGGTTCACCAGCGGGATTGGCCTTCTCCGCCTGATGGGCCTGGTAAAAGACGGCCGCGTCCTGATCAACGTGGACCAACCCACCGTCGTCCGCCAGATCCAGAAATTGCAGCGCCTGGAAACCGTCAGCTACACCATGGACAAGATTATCTCTGGCGAGCATGACAATCCCATCTTCCCCAAATTTCTCGTCAGCGACCGCTTGCTTCTTGTGGTCCACGGCGAAGTCATCGCCGGTGTGGACCTGGGCAAGTTGCAGGACAGCGACGTGGCCATTAGTGACAAAAAAATCTCCGTGCGTTTGCCGAAGGCGGAGATTCTGGTGACACGCCTTGATAATGAGAAAACGCGGGTCTACTCGCGTGATACGGGGCTGTTCTCTTCGCCCGATCCCAATCTCGAAACTCAAGTGCGCCAGGAGGGTGAACGCCAACTGCAGCAAGCCGCATTGCAGGACGGCATCCTGAAATCAGCCGATGAAAATGCGCGCAATTCCGTGCAAAGCATCCTGAAGGGCTTGGACTTTCAACAGATTGAATTTCGCTGACAACTTTCGCAGGAAGAAACAACTCTGCAAAAATCTCATTCTGCCACACTAGAAGAGCACGCAGAATCTGTCATTTCGACCGGAGGGACGGCGACTTTTGCCGTCCCGGAGCGGAGAAATCCCTCTTCAATTTCAGACTTTATCCTTACCTGGGTTTCAGGTCATGCAACAGGTGATTGATGGCGCTTTCCGCCTGGTACGGCGAAATGTTGTAGTTCCCCAGTTCCCTGTGGCTGATGGCGCGAAACGCAAGCGTCTTCGGGTTGCGCAGCGCCAGATCAAACACAAACGTGCCTTCATGGAAGCGGATGCGTTCATACCCGAACTCCGGAGGTCCCCAGCCCCATCCGGCCCAGCAGCCATAGGGTCCGCAATACGGTCCCGGATAACCGACCGGCACCGCCGCGGTCTGCGTTTTCACGGCTACGTGATAATCCACCAGGAAATCAGCGTTTGCCGGATCGGTCGCTTCCACAAGTCCTTTCGACCGTAGCGCTCGCTCGATGGCGTTCCTTATCTTGTTGCGATTTGCTTCTGTGTTCCAGTCGCGATTGCTCTCCAGGTGTTGCGTGGGCGGCGGTGCGATCACGTCGCGTGAAACAACAGGTCTGCCATCGGGCCCTTTGGCAGCAGGCGCAGCAGCGGGCGGCGCAATGGGTCGCCAGGCCCAGGTCATCCCTTTCGTGATCTTGACGGCCGGATCGCGTTGCACCTCAACGTCATTATCGTTGCAACCGGCAAGCGCCAGTCCCCCTAAAAGCACGGCGCTCATTAGAACTGCAGTTTGTACTTTTTTCCCCAATTCCACGGTCGTACCTCCACACTGTATGAAACCCGGAACCCGGCAAAAAGTTGGCCAGGCCCCCCAAATGCCTCAATTCTTCTTGGAACCGTCCCAATCCGCCGGGGGGAAGACGATTGGCCAGAATTTGGGGGCGGGCCGGGCAAACTCAAAGGCCACATTGTAGTATTCCAGCCCGGCATCCTCCACCCGGACCACCCGGCAGGTCTCTTCCATGCCCGTTTTGGGGTTGTTCAGCACGAACGCCTGCCCCACGTGGAGTTCCGCTTGCATCTTCAGCAGGCCGCCATGCGCGTTTACCACCTGCGTTTTCGCCTCTTCCTGCAGCTTCTGCCGCTCCACATCCTCGGCCAAAACGATCACGGTCATGTTCAACATGACCCGTTCGCTTCTCCTCCGGTTTTCCGCGCCTGGCATATGAGGATTTCCTCAGTTTGCCATTTTACAGGAAACACGGGGGATAAGGGACTGTCCCTGCAGACAGGAGCACGTTGGGGGCTTCATCGTCCCAACCGCGATGCCTTGCCAGTCCCAGGTCAGGCGGCGCCAAGAGGCTATTTCAGGATTTTGAACAGACTGCTCTCGTCATCCGTCCATTTGATATGCGGTTCCCCAACGATTAGGGGATTTCCCGCCTTCATGATTTCCGGCCTGCCAAGAAACCCCTCCGGGTTCCCTACCAGAATCCATGTTGCCCGATAGACCTCTTGGGTCTGCTCAGGCTCGTTGCGAACCAGCACCGCCAGTTTGTTCAGCCAAGCTGCCGCGTCTCCGACGATCGGCGCAAGGTTTAGGTGCTGGTTAGAAATATGCACAGCAAGCAGGCCATCGGGCTTGAGGTGCCGGAAGTACAACTGAAAGGCTTCGCGCGTTAGCAAATGAACCGGAATCGCATCGCTAGAAAACGCATCCACCGCCAGCACGTCAAACTCTTGTGGCTGTTCCTGCTCCAGAGACATCCGCGCGTCTCCCATTACGATTTCGATCCTCGCTTGTGAATCCCGCAGAAAGCTGAATTCACGATTCGCGATCTGCTCCACAAGCGGATCAATCTCATAAAACTTAAACCGATCACCTGACCTGCCGTATGCAGCAAGCGTGCCTGCTCCCAGCCCAATCACTCCCACTTTCCTTGCCGCTGTTTCCGGCGCCCTCAGCGCCATGCCTATGCCGGAAATTCGACCGTAGTAGGAGGTGGCCTGGTTGCGGCGGGCCGGTGAAAGGAATTGCACGCCGTGATCGATTGTGCCGTTCATCAGTTCTGTGAAGCGAGGATCTTCAACCGGCGGATGGGGTACCTCGCCACGCGCTAGCGTTGCGCCGGGCGCCACCCGATCGATCACGCGCAGCACGCCATAGAAATTGCGGACCATCACTCGCGCGCCTCTGGCTTCCTCTCTACCGGTTACGACAAGCCCCACGATAATCATGAGTGCCAGGCCGACCATAACCAACCAGCCAGGTTGCCATCGCGCGTGATGGAACGGGCTCTGCGGGTCGCGATATTGGACCACCAACGCCAGGATCGCGCAGCCCCCCAAGGCGATCCGCAGTTCGTAAAATCCAGAGAACAACCGTGGCGCCGCCAATGCAACAAATAGTGCCCCAATCGCGCCGCCCAGCGCGCACATCAAGTAGAACGACGTCACGTGCACGGGGTCTGGCTTCAAACGAGCCAATTCTCCGTGGCAGAACATGCAGCAGATAAACAGGCCTGAACAATAGAGCAGAATCGAAACAACAAAGGGAAGGCCTGAAAACGCTGGCGTCAGGGAGTAAGCCATGGCACCCAACGCCAAGGCGAGCAGCCTTAGAAAGAGGCCTCGTCTGTACCAAGCGCGACCTGCGAAGCACAGGATGAACGTCAGGAGATACAAAGCCAGAGGAATCACCCAAAGCAGCGGCACGGAAGCGATGTTTTGCGAGATGTGGTTTGTAATGGACAACAGAAGCGCCGAGCCACAAGCGGCCAGGCTGATCCACAATATTTGCATCCCCCAGCCAGGCGCGGGCGTGCTTACCGCACGGGCGCTCCATGTGTCCGTGCCCCGGGAAGAAAGTGAAATTAGCACGCACAAAAGCGCCACGCCGCCGTACGCCACAGACCATCCGGCCCCTTGACGGGAAGTGCGAAACCAGGGCTCCACCAATACGGGATAACTCATCAGCGCCAGCATCGAACCGGTGTTGGAGACCGCGTAGAAGCGGTAGAGATTGCTGCCCGATTGTTTCTGGACGTACCAGGCTTGCAGAAGCGGGCTGGTTGCCGACAGTAGAAAATATGGCAAGCCAATCGTGACTCCCAGGAGCAACAGGATATGCAGCGCGGGATCCATTCCCGCGGAAGTCTTCCAGTAATCCTTCGGCACGATCGGCAGCAGCAAGAGGCTGGCCGCAAGAAGTCCCGCGTGAATCCAACCCTGGACGCGCGGCCGGAAAATCCGTGTTAGCAAATGGGCATAGAAATATCCCAGTAAGAGCACCACCTGGAAAAACATCAGGCAAACGATCCAAACTCCCGCCGCGCCGCCAAACCACGGCATGATAATTTTTCCAAGAATGGGTTGCACTTGAAACACCAGGAACGCCGCGGAAAAGATCGCCAGTCCATAAAACAATTTGGACCTCGGAGTAGTAGGTGCCTCTTGTGCGTTGTTCACTTGGCTGGTCTTGTCGAGGGTGGATGAAATGTGTTCACTGTACAATTCTTGATAATCCGTTAGCCGTGCTCTGACGAAATCGATTTCAGAATGCGCCTGCTCGTTCCCCCCGCTGCCACACTTCTGCTCTACTTATTGACGCCGCCAGGGCCAACAAAGTGCCTTAAATCCACCGGCCGGTTAGTGCGCTGGCCTGTAAATCAGTCCGATCACGATTCCGGCGACAATCCATTCCAGCAGATAGGCTGCGGATTGTTGAACGGTCAGCTTCAGTCCGATGTTCAAATTCACGTGGTTGTGCACCACGAAAGCGCAAACAGCGAAGACCCCAATCAGCGCTCCAAAACGTGCACCTTCGGCGACCCCGGAACCACCCTGGTAAACCATGGCGTAAATCACGGCAAGCACCACGATTCCCACGAACATGGCGATCATTCCCGCCGGCATGTGGCTCATCTGCCCTTCCTTGGACCGGTAAACCGCGGGATATTTCAAGAACTCATTCCTCAGCGCCGGCAGCGCTGCAAATAGAACGCCTCCGAGCACAAAGTAGGCCACGAACCCGCCCAAACCCGCAAGAGCGATACGTGTGAAGTTCATCTCATTCCTTTCCCAATTACATTTGCTTTACCGAGGCCAGGCAATTCAACAAGCTGAGGCTTACCTTATCAGATTGCTGCCGCAAGACGTAATGCTGAATTTGCGCACAAAATTCAAAATAGCCCGCCGCCGCACCACCATGGACGCCGTCGGAATCATTCTTCTCATTCATGCTGGGCTGAACTTGCCGGAACAGATCAAGAAAATCGTCGAAATTTTCTTCGGTTAATCCATCCTCGTATCGGGGCTAGTGGCCGGAATGGAAAATCCGAGTATATCGTTCCTGGTCTCTCGCGAGGCGTTCTCGATACCACTTGAAAGCGAATCCAGAAGCAAGTGCAACCACAAAGCCGAAAAGACACACCTGGATCGGAGTCACACCTGTCCGAGGTTTAAGCCGCTGGTAAATGCCACGGTCGATCATCGCTCGCAGATAATTGCCTTTGCGCGCGTATGCCTGGCTCCGATTGCGGTATGCATCGGCCTGTCTTGGATTGAGGCGGATGGCCTGGTCATAGTCCTGGATCGCGCGGTCGTCATCGCCCTTTTTCGTGTACGCCCATCCCCGGTTATCGAAGGCATCTGCATCGTTTGGCGTAAGCCGCAGGGCTTGATCGAAATCGAGGATCGCGCTTTCATAGTCGCCCTTCCTCTCATACGCCCATCCACGGTTATAGAAGGCATTGGCTGAAGCGGGGTCTAGCCGCACCGCCTGATCGAAGTCCTCAATGGCGCGGTCGTAATCACCTCTGTGCGTGTATGCCAAGCCCCGGCTAATGAAAGCATTTGTATAGGTTGGATTGACACGCAGGGCCTGATTGTAATTCTGGATCGCGCGGTCGTAATCACCATTGTGCTCGTAGGCGTTGCCGCGGCCATAGAACGCGTTGGCAAAACTTGGATTCAACCGTAACGCCTGATCGTAATCCGCGATCGCACGGTCATAATCGCCTTTATGCTTGTACGCTACGCCCCGGCTGTAGAAGACATCGGCATTGCCGGGCGACAACAGCAGCGCTTGCTCGTAGTCCTGCAGCGCACGGTCGTAGTCGCCCTTGTCCGCGTAGGCCACGCCGCGGTTGTAAACCGCACTGACAAACTTCGGATTCAGCCGTATCGCCTGATCGAAGTCCCGAATGGCACCGTCATGATCGCCTTTATGCTTATATGCCAGGCCACGATCGAAGAGTGCAATTGTATCGCTGGGGTTCAGCCGCAGAGCTTGATCGTAGTCCTGAAAAGCGTGGTCGTAATCATTCTTATTTGTGTACGCAATACCCCGTTCGCGTAATGCATCGGCAAGTTTTGGATTCAACCGCAGCGCCTGATCAAAGTCCTGAATGGCGCGGTCGTAATCACTCTTGTGCTCGTACGCCCAGCCTCGCCAGTACAATGCATCGGTAGAGTTGGGATTTATTCGCAGCGCCTGAGTGTAGTCTTGAGTCGCGTGGTCGTAATCACCCCTTCGGGCGTACGCCCCGCCTCGGCCGTAAATTGCACTGGCTGAGTCTGGCTTCAGCCGCAGCGCTTGACTGTAATCCGCGATTGCATGGTTAAAGTCCCCCTTGTAGTCGTACGTCAGGGCTCTGCCGTATTACGCGCTGGCATCGTTTGGCTTTAGCCGCAGCGCCTGATCGAGGTCCTGAATGCCGCGGTCATAATCACCCTTGTGCGCGTACGCAATGCCACGGTTACTGAAAGCAGCAACGTAGGTTGGATTGATTCGGAGGGCTTCGTCATAATCTTGAATGGCGTGGTCATACTCGCCTTTGCGGGCGTACGCCAGTCCGCGGCCGCAAAATGCCTTGGCCAGGTTTATACCCTTCTCTTGGCCAGACTGAATGAGTGCCGAGCATGCCTTGACGCTCCGCTCGGGATCGTCGCTCTTGCACTGCTTCCAATTCTTGTCCCGCGTCTGGCCGGGCAGTACGGCGGGCGCACCTAACAAAGTCATCAGCACCATCATCGACAGGACGCGTATGGTCTGTCGCCGCACACACATGCGGGCGCTAAGCGGGTCACCACGATCTATTCGACGTCTAAGCCAATCTGGCCTGCGGTAAGTAGAGGCATTGGTCGCTCGTCGCATTTTTCGCCTACAGACTTCATTTCCTGATTTGAATCGGTTTCTGCCCTGCAGGCTTTGGCACAAAGATATCCTGCCACGCCAGCCCGCACTGCTTGACCATCTGGATCGGGTATTCCAGC
>CAYOOS010000021.1:0-20894 GCA_964405585.1 uncultured Acidobacteriaceae bacterium
CACATGGAATTCAGTTCCCGCCACCCGCCCGTTGTCATCCAGATGAATCGTGATTTTGGCGTGCCCCTCGATGCGGGTTACCGGATCAATTGTGATGCGCTTCATGGGAAAACTCCTTATCCGAACTTCACCGTCAGGGCCGTCTCGCGCTTCCGTCCATCCAGAAGTTCCCCGATTACGCTGGAAATCGCCTTTGCGGGAGGCGGGCATCCGGGCAGGCACATGTCCACTTTCACGTATTCACGGAGCGGGCGCGCCTGTTTTAAGAGCGCTGGCACGCCTTCCGTTGGTATGACTTTGTTCGCTTGCACGCCTTCCACATAGACCTGCTGCAGCAGACGTTGCACGGGGATGGAATTGCGCATCGCCGGAACGTTGCCAGTGACCGCGCAATCCCCCAGCGCGATGAGCAGCCGCGTGCGCTGGCGGATCTTCTTGATTTTGTTGAGGTCGTCCTGGGAACTGACCGCGCCCTCGACCAGAGTCACGTCCACATCTTCGGGAAATTCCTGCGCGTCCACGAGCGGGCCGTAGACCAGCTCAATTTTCTGCGCCAGCGAAATAATTGCCGCGTCCATATCCAGCAACGACATGTGGCAGCCCGAGCAGCCGTCCAGCCAGACCGTCGCTACTTTGACTTTCTTCATGCCTGGACTCCTCTCCGGCGGACCAGCGCGCTGATGTTGGCGTTTTTCTTGACCATCTCTTCGACGGCCCAGCCTTTTTCCGCAAGCGCTCCGGTGGGACATGCTTGCACGCACTTGCCACAGCTTGTGCATCCCTTGGCGTCGCCCCACTTCTGATTGAGATCGGCGATGATGCGTGAATGGATGCCGCGTGAAGTCACTTCCCAGACGTGCGCACCTTCCAATTCGGCGCAGACACGCACGCACCGCGTACACAGGATGCAGCGGTTCTGGTCCAGGACGTAGCGCGGATGCGACATATCCACGGACAACTTTGGATAGTTGTATGCAAAGCGCACCGTGCTAATGCCCAATTCGGTGGCCATGGCTTGAAGTTCGCAATGGCCATTGGAAACGCAGACGGAGCACACGTGATTGCGTTCGACGAACAATAGTTCAAGCGAAATTCTCCGGTATTGCGTGAGCTTTGGTGACACGGTGATGACCGACATCCCGTCCTGCACCGGCGTCGTGCATGCCGGGAACAGCCGGTCGGTTCCGGAAATTTCCACGATGCAGAGCCGGCAGGCACCAACTGGAGTTAGCCCATCGAGGTCGCAAAGGGTCGGAATGTGTTTGCCATTGGCGCGCGCGGCTTGCAGGACGGTTTGTCCTTCCACGGCGCTGATTAATTCGCCATCGATTCGCACGGAAAGCTTTTTTTGTGGCACGGCGTCGCTCCTTTACTCAACTCACGTTGGCGACTTTGACGTCGCAACGCAGGCACCGGCACGTTTCATCCAGCGTGTCTTCATGGCTAAGGCCCAGGACCACCTCAGCGTTGGAACGAATTCGCACGCTTGCGGCGAGCATCTGGCCCTCGTTTCGGTGGTTGGGACTCGGAACCTCTGGCGGATCCTGCCCGAATTCGAACACGGGAAAGATCTTGGCCCAACGGTCGGACTCCATCAGTTTCAGGTCGATGTTCCGCGCTGCCTGTTTGCCATAGGCCATGGCATTAGAAACGTTGGAGGCACCTGTAATCACATCGCCTCCGGCATAGAAGCCGGAGCGGCTGGATTCCAGGGAGAAGCGATCCACGTCAATCGTGCCACTCGGTTTCAGACTTAAACCGGAAGCGCGCGCGAAGTCCAGGTCCACGCTCTCACCGATGGCGAAAATCACGGAATCGCACTCGTAGCGGCGAATTTCGTCCGTGGGTACCGGCTTACGCCGCCCGGAAGAGTCGTAACCACCAAGAGTGGTCTTGACGATCTCAATGGCTTTCACGTTTCCGCCCTTGTCGCCGATGACGCGGTGCGGCGCGGCCAGAAACACGAATTCCGCTCCTTCATCCCTTGCGGCCTCGGTTTCTTCCTCAATGGCCGGCATGTCTTTGTGTTCGCGGCGGTAAAAGACGGTAACTTCTGCGCCACGGCGCAATGCCGTGCGCGCCGAATCGATGGCCGCGTTGCCACCGCCGATGATGGCAACCTTCTTCCCAATAGGCACTCTCTCGCCCTTGGAAACCGCTTCCAGGAACAGGAGAGCAGGATAGACGCCCTTCAACTCCGTGCCCGGCTGATAGACCCAGGATTCCCGCCATGTCCCGATGGAGATGAATACGGAATCGAATCGATCCGCCAAGTCGTTTAGCGGCACATCGAAACCCACGCGGGTGTTAAAAACGAATTTCACGCCGAGGCGCTCGATCAATTCGATTTCGCGCCGCAACGCCGCTTTCGGCAGGCGATATTCCGGCAGCGCGAAACGCAGCATGCCGCCCGCCTCCGCCTTGCTGTCGTAGACAGTGACGTCATGGCCCAGCATCGCCAGATAGAACGCCGCCGTCAGCCCGGCCGGGCCTGCTCCGGCAATCGCGATTTTGCGGCCGGTGGGTTCGAGTTTGTGCGACAACACGCGCTGCAGCATTTCTTCATAACGGTCCGAAAAGAATACGGAGTCCGCGATAAAACGGTGGACTTCGCGCATGTTCACGGGTTCGTCCAGCGTCTGGCGACGGCAACGGCTGTCACAGGGATGCTGGCACACTCTGCCCGTGGAAGCGGGCAGCGGATTTTCCATGATGACGGAGACAAACGCGTCATCCAGCCGGTTCTCTTTGTAGAGTTGCAGGAAGCGCGGAATATTCATATGCAGCGGGCAACTGTTCTCGCATGGAGACAACGCCAGTTCTTCGCAAACGCCGGCCTGGCAGCGCCGCGCCACGATGTGGTCCTCGAACTCATTGTGGAAATGCCGGAGCGTGGTGAGTACTGGATTGGGCGCCGTTTGTCCAAGGCCGCAAAGCGAGCATTCGCGTATGTAGCGGCTCAGTTCGTCCAGAAGGCCAATGTGGTGCATGGTGCCGGCGCCTTCCGTGATGCGGTTCAGAATGCGCAGGGATTTGTTCAGGCCGACGCGGCAGGGCAAGCATTTGCCACACGATTCAGAATGCGTGAATTCGATGAAGTAACGCGCCACGTCCACCATGCAGTTGTCTTCATCCATTACCACCATGCCGCCGGAGCCCATGATGGAGCCGAGTTGCGCCAGGCTCTCGTAGTCCACGGGCGTATCGAACATTTCCGGAGGTATGCAGCCGCCGGACGGTCCGCCGGTCTGCACGGCCTTAACCTGATGACCGTTCACGCCACCTTCGCCGATATCGTAGATGAAAGTTCTCAGCGGAGTGCCCAGCGGCATCTCCACGAGTCCCGTGCTGCTGACTTTACCGACCAGCGAAAAAACCTTTGTGCCGGAACTCTTCGGGCTGCCCGTTTCCGTGAACCAGGCGGGACCATTCGTCACGATGGGAGAGATGTTGTACCAGGTCTCCACATTATTAATGTTGGTTGGCTTGCCGTAGAGCCCCTTCTGGGCCGGGAAAGGAGGACGCGGCCGCGGACGGCCCGCACAGCCCTCGAGAGAAGCAATCAACGCGGTCTCTTCGCCACAGACGAAAGCGCCTGCGCCTTCCACAAGTTCGAGGTTGAACTTGAAACCACGGCCAAGAATGTTATCGCCCAAAACGCCATGTTCCCGCGCCTGTTCGATGGCACGACTTAGCCGGTGCACGGCCAGAGGGTATTCCGCGCGAATATAGACGATGCCTTCCGTCGCGCCCATCACATAGCCGCCGATGATCATGCCTTCGATCAAAGAGTGCGGATCGCTTTCGATTTCATTGCGATTCATGTACGCGCCGGGATCGCCCTCGTCGGCGTTGCAGATGATGTATTTCTGATCGGTCTTGGCCTTGGCCATGAATTCCCACTTGTTTCCGGTGAGATATCCGGCGCCGCCGCGTCCGCGCAGCTTGGAGGCCTTGATCTGTTCGAGAACGTTTTCCGGGCGGCCATCAATCAGGACCTTGTACAAGGCCTGGTAGCCGCCAACAGCGATGTATTCCTCGATGTCGTCGGGATTGATGAATCCGCAATTGCGCAGAACGATTTTCTTTTGCCCTTTGAAGAAGGGCACCTCGTTCCAGAGGGGAATCTCGGGATAGCCGCGGCCATATTTCATTTTCGCCGTGATGTGATCCCACTCTTCGACCTTGCAGAACGCCAAATCGCTGGTGATGTTTCCGTGGGAAAGTTCGTACAAGATGCGGCCGGCGTCATTCGCCTGCACTTTATGAAGCATGACCAGGGGAAGCCCCGGCAGGCGGATGTTCACCAGGGGTTCCTGGAAGCAAGCGCCGAAACAGCCGACGCTGGCCAATACGGCGTGCACTCCGCTCTTGTCAATGGCTTCAGCGAAGGCGCGATAAAGGCCTTCCGCGCCGTTGCCCCGGCCGCATGTGCCCATGCCGACGGCGATGCGCGGTACCTGCGGCATAAGTTTCGCAAGCCCTGATTCGCGGACAGCGGTAAATGCTCCAATATCCTGGATTCGCGGCATCACTCACTCCCCCGCTCGATCGTTTGGATCTCGCGCTGCAACGTGCGGGCATTGGCGTGGCCGCAAATGTGGTGATTCACTTCGACGACCGGGGCCAGTGCGCATTGTCCGAAGCACGCCACGGTGCGCACAGTGAACTTCTGATCGGGCGTAGTCTGTAAAATCTTGTCCGCACCCCCGACTTCGCCTTCATCTTCAACCGACAAGCCGAGTTCCAGGCGAAGGCCCTCCAGCAGATTGCGCGAGCCGCGCGTGTGGCAGGCAGTGCCGCGGCAGATGCAGATGGTGTTGTCGCCCTGCGGCTGGAGATTGAACAAGGCGTAAAAAGTGGCAACGCTGTAGACGCGCGACAGCGGCGTCCGCGTTTTCACTGCAACATACTCCAGCGTGTCCATGGGAAGATATTTGTGCGGGTGGTGCTCCTGAACCGCTTCCAGGATGCCCAGCAGCGCGCCTGGGCGCTCGTCCTTGCCGGCAATCACCTGATCAATAAAAGCTCGTTCCCCCGCGTCGAGAAGTTCCTTGGCCGAGTCTTGCATAGCACTCCTTTCGCAGGTACTTGCCCACACTCCTGAGCCCCGTGTGCCGCGTCAAGAACCAGTGCAGTCTTGCAGCGTTGCGCATCCCTTTCCGCCAGAGAGGAATTCGCGGGTGCAGATCACACCCACTTCCGCCATCGATTCTGAATTACGAAGAGCCGGGAGAAACTGGACGAGGTACTGTTCGCTTGCAAGATGGGTAAGACCGTACGGTTCAGACTCTGGCAGAAGACATGCAGCCTTGACTGGGAACCTACGGCCAGTACCCGATTATCCTTCCTGACTCAACTCATCCAATTCTTCAAAACCACCTGGGCCAGCGTTCTCCCCTTTTGCACACTGTTGCTGGAGGACTCTGTCCTCATTCACCTCAGGACTACGGACCACAAACCGAATGTTATTCGGCTTGCAGTGCCAACACCGTGATGGGAGTCACGACCAAGGGTGACCCCTGACAACAAGCGAGCCAAGTCTCTTGTAACCATAGTTTGGACTTTAGTCACATTGCCGCTGAGCGGCGCCGGCTTGCGGGCAAAAAACCTCCCGCGCTTCACTTTCGAGCGGATTCCACCAGTGGCAGAGCGGAAGGTTTTGAACACGTCACATTCGCCGGTGACGGATATCACAGACCTATGTGTCCCAGGTTTGACAGATTGGTAAAGTCTCCCTCCGAAAGGACACCGTTTATGTCCACTGCCACGCGCCACAAACTGGAAATGCTCCGCACGCTTCCCTCCGATGCCGCCCGCCAGATTCAATGGAACTTTGCCGACCGCTATGACCTCCAGATGCTCGTTCAATCCGTCCGGGCCGTTGCCAGGGGACCCGTGGCCCGCCTGGTAGCGCAGGGTGGCCGCAACACCCACGAGTGGACTCCCGGCAAAGCGGAAATGCTGGAAGCCTTTGATCGCTCAGGCATTACGGCTGTCTTTATGGATCCAGAACAAGGCGGGTTCATTGCCGGCCCCCGAAACCTGGCACTGGCGCTTGTAGCGTTTGAGCTGGCTTGGGTGGATGGCGGCGCGGCTACGGCCAGCCTGGCCGGGTGTCTTGCCCTGGCACCGATTCACGAGCGCGGCACTCCCGAACAGCGGGATCACTACATGAAACTCGCAGCCCCGCCGCAACCAGGCGAGGATCGCAAGCCATGGCGTGGTGCCTTCTGTCTAACGGAACCGATTCCTTACGTTGGCGTGGACACGGGGATGTTGGACGGCAAGATCCGCATCGCCGAGTGGAAGTCCGGCGAAGAGCCCATGCTGCAAGTGGAGAAGCGCGGCCGTTTCATCACCAACATCGGCTTCGCGAACTTCGTCACTGCCGCCGTGGATTCTGGCGATGAGCGCATCAAAGGCAGCTGCATGGTCATCCTGGAAGAGGGCGATCCCGGCACGTTTGACCGCGGCACGGCTACCAAGAAGATGGTTCACCAGCTCTCCTCGACGGGCGATCCCGTTTTCAATTTGCGCGTTCCTGCCAGCCGCATTGTGGGTGGATACGATATTAAGGACGGCGTTCTCATACCGCGCTTCAGTCATAGCGAGGTGATCGAAGCAGTCTTCCGTCGCACCCGCGTGACCGTGGGAGTGATGACCGCCGCGAAATTGCTTTCCGCCATTGAGCCGGTGATCCGTTATCAGCGCGGCCGGTTCCGCGGAGCCGCTACGGCCACTCCCGGCTCTGTACGTCATGAAATGGGATTGCAGGCGCGCGAAGACGCT
The DNA here is from genome assembly GCA_964405585.1 of uncultured Acidobacteriaceae bacterium. Lineage (GTDB taxonomy): Bacteria > Acidobacteriota > Terriglobia > Acidiferrales > UBA7541 > Acidiferrum. The sequence continues at coordinate 6,793 of CAYOOS010000021.1, forward strand.
CTGCACCGGTTGGTGGATGTTTGGGCCACGGGCGAAGCCAGCGCTTCGCTGGCGTTTGCGGCGGCGCGAGCATTTGACGAATTGGACCCGCTCGAACAGGAAGCCGAGCGCATCCTAGCCGAGCGCGGTGTGACCGGCACGCGCGTGAAAGCCAAGTTCCTGCGCCAGATTTCCGATGAAGCTGCGGCGCTTCTCCGGCTCATGCCCGGTGATCCGCGCAAGGAAAAACTGCAAACGGACACGCTGATGCGCTTTGTGACTCTCGATTCCATGGCGGATATTCTTTGCCCCGCCGCGAAATTGTGGAACACGGGCTGGGGCGCGCAGATGATGCGCGAAGCCGTAAGCCTGATGGGCGGTTACGGCATCACGGAAGATTGCCCCGGCTTTCTGGGCAACAAGTGGATGGACGCACAACTCGAAGCCACGTATGAGGGGCCGGAGGCGGTGCAGCGGCGCCAGCTTTCCGTAACTATGACGAACCCCGTATTCCTGGCGCAGTTCCGCAACTGGATCCGCGAGATGCGCGGCATTGCGTCGGAACGTCCCGGCACGGGCGCTTGCACTTTGGCAACGGCCATGACCCTTTGGCTGTGGTCGCTGGAACGCTTGCAGCACTCAACTGACAGCGATGGCGGCAAGCTGTATCAGAGCGCACGGCAAGGTGTCACCTTCCCGCTAGCCGACGCGCTTTGCTGGTTGCTGGCTGCACGATGCCAGATCCTCGACGTACTGGAGCTCGAACGTCGCGGTGCTCAGGACAGTTCAGTAGCAGAGGGCCTCTCAGGGTTGGTGAATTTCCTGACGGATTTGTGCCACGTGCAGACCACACGCGCAGGCGGCGAAGCAGCCCGCATTTGCGCGGAGCTTGTGTTTGGCTACAACCGCCATCCGGCCTGGGATGAAGAAGGTTACCGGGGTTGCTACCAGCAGGACGAACTCGACGCACTCGAAGGACTGGTGCCGGGAATCGCCGCGTGCGCCACCGACGTCATCGGCAACGATGGTTCTCACCCGAGCAAGGCCGGTCCTTGCGCAAAGTGCAACGGTGCCGAGCAGTTCCTGAAGTTGCACAGCAAGCTGGCCACGTGTATGACAGGCTCGCGTTTGGCAAAAGACCGCGCCGCCGAGGCTGTTTCGAAGCTCATGATTCCGGAAGTTTTGGATTACCCCGCATGACGCCTGTCGGACCCGACCCGGCCGCCACTACTGATCGGCAACAGATGGATGTGGATATCGCTTGTGTCGGTTTCGGTCCGGCGATGGGCGGTTTCCTCACCACGCTCTCGCGCGAGTTGCTGAATCCCGACGGCTCCCCAAAGCTCGAAAGCAGTTGCATGCCCGGCGGGCCGCTTCAGGTGATTTGTTACGAACGCGCCGACGGCCTGGGCTTTGGCGTTTCGGGAGCAGTCACGCGAGGGCGCGGCATCCGGCGCAGCTTCCCCGAACTGGACCTCTCGCAGATTCCTATGGCGACGGCAGTGAAGAAAGAGAAGCTGGTCTATCTTCTGGACCCCACCGGCGCCAGCAATCGCTCGTTCGCGTTGCGTGCGGCGGACAAAGTGATTCGCACTCTCGGTTCGTTGATTGGTTGCCGCGAAAACGCTTTGGAACTTCCGCTCATTCCGAGCTTTCTGCAGAAGCATGATGGCTTCGTGCTTTCCCTCGGGCAATTCAATCAATGGGTGGGCGAACAACTCACCTCTTCGGGTTTGCTGCAGATTTGGCCTGGAACGCCTGTGAGCGCGCCTCTGATTGAAGAGCGCGCCGTGAAAGGGATACGCCTGGCGGACCAAGGCGTCGCTCTGGACGGCACACCGCAAGATGGTTTTATGCCCGGGATGGATATTCGCGCCGCACTTACAGTAGTGGGGGATGGACCAGTTGGTGCAGTCGGTCGCGGCATTGACGCAAAGTTCGGCATGCCCGCAGGCCACCATTATTCGGAGTGGGCGTTGGGCATGAAGATGGTAATCGAGTTGCCCGAGAATTCCGGACTGGAGACGGGAACGGTTCTGCATACGTTCGGCTTCCCGGAACCGGGAATTTTCGGTTTCCTCTACGTTCATCCGGACCGACTGGCGTCCGTGGGCATTTTCATTCCTTCGTGGTTTCGCAGTCCCGTGCGCACCGCTTACCGCTATTTGCAGCATTTCATTCTGCATCCTTATTTATGGCGCCATTTGCGGGGGGGAACGCTGAAATCGTGGGGCGCAAAGTCGCTGCAGGAATCGGGACGCCGCGGCGAGCCTTATCTTGCGGGAGATGGCTACGCGCGAATCGGCGAAGGGTCCGGCAGCACCAATGTTCTTTCCGGTTCCGGCGTGGATGAAGCGTGGACGACGGGAACGCAACTCGCCGAAGCCGTCATCGAACTGCTCCAGCAGAAGATGCCGTTCACACGCCGGAATTTGGAAGAAAGCTATGTGCGCCGACGCCGCGCCAGTTGGGTTGACCGAGAATCCCGCGTTGCCGCCGATTCCCGCAATGGATTCCCACAAGGATTAATCAGCGGGCTTTTCGGAATGGCGCTGGCGGGATTTACAGGTGGACGCGTGGTGATTCCGCCACCGACTTCTCGAAAAATAGGTTCGTCTTTAGAAGAGCGGTTCGGCGCACGCATCCCTCCCGCCGAATTGCAAAAATTAAAGGACGAAGCCGCCGGGCGCAGCCTGCCGCTTCACGATCAGATCATGAACCGTTGTGGCTGGCCCGAAATTCCATTCGATGGCAAGCTGCTTGTCTCCCACCAGGACGCCTTGCTGACAGGCGGAAGCGTGCAGGCCCCGCCGGGCTATGCCAATCATGTCTCGTTTCTTCGCCCGGATGTCTGCAAGAACTGCGAACCGAAGCTTTGCGTGGAAATGTGTTCCGGGCAGGCGATTTCCCGCGGCGAAAGCGGCGTGCCCCAATTTGACCGGGAAAAGTGCATCTACTGCGGCGCTTGTTTGTGGAATTGCCGCGCCGAGGAATCCGGCGAGCCCGCCAATGTAGATTTCGGCGCCGGTGCCGGCGGACTGCATTCCACATTGAATTGAGTTTCAGAAAGAAAATTCGCGTACAGGGGAATTCATCAGAATGAGTAATGGATACCACATCGTTGTTTGCGGCAGCATCGTGCCTGATCCGCTGCAAACGCTTGAACCAATTGAGACACCGGCCGGCCCGGCCCTGAAAAACGAAATGCTTCTCCCCGCGGTGCTTGATCCGTGGGCTGGACACGCGCTCTATGAAGCTGCGAATCTCGCCGCCCACGCGCCGGGAAGTAAAGTCTGGCTGGTGAGCCTTGGTGTAAAAGCCAAATTGCAACAAGTGATGATGACCATCGCGCAGAAAGTCAGTTTTGAACTGGTTCCGATCGATGGGCCTGCCGGCGGCTTCACCGATGCCCATGCGGCAGCGGCGCTTCTCGCCGAAGCGATTCAAGGCATCGCGGGCCTCGACCGTTCGCGGCTGCTTCTGTTTGGCGGATGGGAATCTGCTTCGCGGGGCGCTGGCGTGACGATGCAATTGATTGGCGAACGCCTCGGCATTCTCGATCAATTCCAGGGAGTGGACCAGCTTACCGTGCAGCCGGATGGCTCTTTCGAAGTTCTGGAACGCATCGAAGGCGGGCGTCACCAGGTTTCCCGATGCCAGGGTGCCCCCGCGTTATTCGGATGGGCAACCGGCAATCTTCCCGAGCCGCGCAACAATCCTCAGATTGGCATGGCCAACATGCGCGCCATCATGCCCGCGTTGCAACGCGCCAAGAGCGCCGCGCCCGCTGCCGAATCGCTGCGCTATCGAAGTGCCAGTCCTCCAAAGCAGCAACGGCAAACGCGCATCGTCAAGAATCTCGCTGCAGATGAGATCGCCCAGGAAATTGTCGCTTGGATCGAGAAGGCGTGAGGAAACGGCCATGACCAAGAACATTCTTCTACTCGCGCATCTCGATGAATCTGGGAATGGACTACCGAAGGCGGCATGGGAAGCGCTTGGCGCCGCTATCGAACTGCCCAAGGAACTCAATGCCTCCCTCTCGATCGGTCTAATCGGCGGTGATATAAGTGCAGCCGCGGATTCCATCGCGAACGCGGGAGCACACCGCATACTCGGTGTTTCTGGTTCGGAATTCGCGCAGCCGCGTTACGCCAGCGACCTTCTGGCCGCCGATGCACTTTGCCGCGTCGTCTCAGCTGATCTGATCTTGGCTCCCGCGACATCGCGCTTCCTGCGCGCGCTGCCCGGCTTAGCTCATCGTCTGAATGGCCGCGTGGATACGCACATCACTTCGGTCCAGGTGATTGACGGTACGCTCTGCGCCACGCGCTGGTTTTACCGGCAGCGCATTGAAGGCGTATTTCAGCGCGATGCGCGACCCTGGATCCTGCTGCTGGATTCCGGCTGCCATGAGGCGTTTCGTCCGTCGTCAGGAAAAGCAAACGTCGAACAAATCGCCGTGGAGTTGCCTGCTGAAGCGCGCCGCACCACCATCGCGGGAATTCGTGCTCCCAAATCGGACTCGCAGACCATTCGTCCAGATGCAGCTATGCTCTTTGTAGCCGGCGCCGGCTGGACCAAGAAACAACCTGACGGAAAGTCGCACCCGGAACAAGCGGAAACGCTCATCCTGGATTTTCTTCGCGCCTCGGGCGCTTCGCTCGGCGGCAGCAAATCGCTGGTCGATCAGAGTGGGGAAAATCAGGCCGTGCTGGGTTTCATGACTCACTTGAATCAAGTGGGCCAGACCGGCGCCACGCCACGCCACCCCAAAGGTCTCTCGACGTGCTGCCACGGCGAAGAACCGCACGTTGTCGGCTGGCGCTTCATCAACGAGCGCCGCGCCATCAATCTCGATCCCAATTGCGGCTGGGCCCGCGGCAAAGCCGACGTGCTCTACGTAGCCGATGCCTTTCAGGTGATGGCCGAGGTGAACGAACTACTGAAAAAAGGCGGGTGAAAACACCTCATCTCTGCGAGAATCTCAACCTTGGAAACTAATTTGCCCACTAAAGGTCGAGCACTGCACTTTTTTTCGTTTCTGATACGCGCGAGAGAACTGGAATGAGCTTGAGGAATGTGCTAGCGTACCTTTAGTAAATCGATTGTCTTGAGGAGTTCCTCTGGTGCCATTCGAGGTGACTTTCAATAGACAGGAGCCTGCTTCCGTGTCATTCAAATCCATCCGCTTGTTTTTGTTGCTGATCTTTGCCGCATCTCTTTTCGCCATCCCACTTCCGGCGCAGAGCCCGAAGGAAGCCTCCGCCTTCCGGGGAAATCCGGTCCACTCCACACTCGCCGATCCGTCTGTTGAGAAGAAAGTAGAAGCTCTGCTTCGCCAGATGACCCTGGAAGAAAAAATCGGGCAACTGGTGCAGTACTCGGTGGGAACGCCCACGGGACCGGGCACGGGGCGAAGCGACTATCAAGAGATGGTCGTCAAGGGCCAAGTGGGCTCGCTCTTCAATCTAGAGAGCGCGAAGGCCACGAACGAGTTCCAGCATCAGGCCGTTGAGAAGTCCCGGCTGCACATCCCTCTGCTGATTGGATTGGACGTGATTCACGGCTATCGCACCGTGTTTCCTGTGCCGCTCGGCCTGGCCGCCACCTGGGATCCGCAAATCGTGGAAGCAGCTTCCCGGCTGGCCGCACAGGAAGCTTCTGCCTCCGGCATACGCTGGACGTTTTCACCAATGGTGGACATCGCGCGCGATCCACGCTGGGGCCGTATCGTTGAAGGAGCCGGCGAAGATCCCTATCTGGGAAGCGTGATGGCGCGCGCCTATGTGCGCGGCTACCAGGGCAAGAGCCTGAGCGCTCCCGACAGCATTGCCGCCTGTGCGAAACATTATGTGGGATATGGAGCAGCAGAGGGCGGGCGCGATTACAACTCCACGGAAATCCCCGAGCACAATCTGCGCGAGGTGTATCTGCCTCCGTTCTATGCCGCTTTGGATGAGGGCGGCGCCTCCGTGATGAGCGCGTTCAACTCATTGAACGGCGTGCCCGCCAGCGCCAACCCTTTCACATTGACCGAAGTTCTACGCAACGAGTGGAAGTTTCCGGGGATGGTGGTCAGCGACTGGACCTCCATCTTTGAATTAATCCAGCACGGCATCGCCAATGACGGCAAAACAGCGGCGTGGAAGGCCTTCACCGCCGGCGTGGACATGGACATGGAGAGCAACCTCTACCATGAACACCTCGCCGACCTTTTCAAGAGCGGCAAAGTGACCGAAGCGCAGATTGATGAAGCGGTGCGCCGCGTTCTCCGCGTGAAATTCGCACTCGGTCTTTTTGACAAGCCCTATACGGACGAGTCGCGCGAGAATCATGGCCCCTTGCCGGCTGAAAGCCTGCAACTGGCGCGGACCGCTGCGGAGCGCTCTTTCGTTTTGCTGAAGAATGATTTTATTGCCACTCGGCCAGTATTGCCGTTTGCTAGCGATATTCAAACCGTGGCACTGATCGGGCCGGCCGCCGACGATGCCGCCAATATGCTCGGGAACTGGTCGGGCCGCGGTATTCCCCAGGATGTTGTTACGCTGAAAACCGCTTTGACCCAAAAGCTGGGCGCCGAGCGCATCAAATACGCCGTGGGCGGCGAATATCTCGCGGCGAGTGACGCGCAAATCCAGGAAGGCGTGGCGGCGGCGCGCGCCTCTGACATTGCAATTCTGGCGCTGGGCGAGAATACGCCGGAAATGACAGGCGAAGCGGGTTCCCGCGCCCATCCCGTCTTGCCGGGCCGTCAAGAGGAATTGCTGGAAAAGGTTTGCGCCACAGGAAAACCGGTTGTGCTGTTGCTCTTTAGCGGCCGCCCGCTGGTGCTGCCGTGGGCGTTCGCGCATGTCCCCGCTGTCGTGGAAGTGTGGTCGCCGGGAGTGCAAGCAGGCCCAGCGATTGTGCGGACACTATTTGGCGAAGCGACGCCGAGCGGAAAATTGACGGTGAGTTGGCCGCGAGCGACAGGCCAGATTCCCATCTATTACAACGCGCTCAACACCGGCCGCCCGGCAGGCAATCGCGATCTGACTCACCCGCCGAAGAACGGAGACGAGCGTTTCACTTCGCGCTACATCGACGAACAGAATGCGCCGCAGTTCCCCTTTGGCTTTGGCATGTCTTACACGGATTTTACTTACAGCGGACCGGAAATCAATGCAAACAAACTCAGCGCCAAGATGCTTCAGGAAGAATTGCGCGAGAATCCTGCCGCCGCGAAGACTGCCCTGACCGTTACGGCGAATGTCTCCAATACGGGGAAGACGGCGGCTGACGAAGTGGTGCAGCTCTACGTTCGCCTGCAAGGCACGAGTGTCGAAGAACCTGTGCGCAAACTGAGAGGCTTCCAGCGTGTTTCGCTGGCCCCCGGCGAAAGCAAGAAAGTGACGTTTGCTCTCGGCGCTGATGCGTTTGCGCTGTGGAATATCAACAACGAGTACACCGTGGAACAAAGCCTCGTGCACATCTGGGTGAGCCCCGACTCTTCGCGCGGCGAACCGGTTGAACTGGAAATCACCGACTGAGCAGCTCCAGCTTTGAAGCCGGGACAATTGGTTCCCTTCCCCATCGCGGCAGATCCCCAGGAAGGGGCTTTAACCAACTCCTGCGGCTTGCGACCCGCCGCCCCACGCGCCGATGAAAAATGCGATGGGACGTCGCGGTTGACGGGATAGCTGCCGTACCATTGCCAACTTGTGCGGAAACGGCGTTAACCAGAAGTTGACCTGAAACTCACTCAATAATCTATTGGCATCAGTCTCCGGACGTGGTGCCTTCGATGCATCAACGATAGGGTTTTGAGTGACAACGACGAACCTCGACAACTATGCTCATACGTTAGATGATGACACTACAATCCGTGAGGCTGAATGGACCGATCCACAGATTTAGACTCCGCTCTTAGATTCGTAATTGACCGGATTGCAGAGCAAGCCAAACTGTCAGGCGAGGCTCTCAACGACGAACAACTTTTGTTGCTCAACTACCTTCCTTCCTCACCGACAACATACTGGGATGCTGAAATGCCGGTGTTGGTTCCTAAAAATATCAATCTTGAGCGAGTGTGTGTGCTAGCAAAGGCCGCATACCAGCATGACCATCAAGTGAATCCAGCATCGCTCGATTGGGAGTTTGCATTGGCTGTGTTCACACTCGACCGGCACCCTATGGGGGGTCTTCTACAAGCGGCAGGCATGAAACCCCGCAGACCGCTGTGGGACCAATTTCTTCTTATTGTCGCCGCTTTCGCATTTATAGGGGCGACAATGTCCCTGGTGCTCCTCGCGGGGAAAGAACCTTGGACCCTGTTTAAACGAGTCGAACTAGGTTTCGGATACTTAGCCGTCTTACTCTTAATGTACTCCGCCTCGCGCCGAATCCAAGAATGGCAGTTGGAGAAAGATATTGAGAGATTCAGGCTTGCCTCCCAATTCTTTAGCACAGCACGTTGATTTTCGAAACATCAGTCGGAAAAGTGAGTGAGGGGTTTTCAACTCCTGGCTAATCGGCGAACCAGACATGTGGTGGTTATTACCCGCTTCGGCGGTTTCCGCGTTGATCAGTTAGACGAGAAAACTATTGGATTCTTGTGGGGCTTGCTGGCGCCATAAAGCCACGGTAGTATGTTGAAACCTTGGAGGAGGAATCTCCGTGCAGACACTGCCCTTGCCGGTTTCACTGCGAAGAATGGCCGTCCTGATCTGTTTGGTGGGCGCCATCGACGTTGCTGCTGCCTTCCTCACCGCAAAACCTCAACTGTGGTGCGCGCTCATTCCAGCACTTATTCCTATTTTTACTCCAGCCGCTATCTTTTCGCGCCGCGTCCAGTCCAAGAGCTGAGCCAGTTGGTTACCTTGATGCCCGCCTGCCCTCATGACTCCGTTAAGGGCTCCCAGTTCAGAGGGTCGATGCAACACGGCTTGGTATAAGGCTGCCTTCAAAGGGGCTTGGCTGCGGCGACGATATCCGCTCCCTTTTTTCCCACACCCACGGGCTAAGGAAAATCGAAGTGCTAGTTTTTGAGTCGCGCGCGCTTTTGTGCGCTTGTGGACAAAAGCAGCTAAGCGTTTAGACCTTAAGTTAGGAGGAATTTCGGCACATTTGTGTGCAGAATGGCACACACTCCCGTGCTTAAGGTGATATTCTGTAAAGGCCTATGAACATCCTTTCTATCTTTCGCCGTGACCGTACGTTTCGTCAGCCCGTCAACTGGGGCGTAACCCTCATCATGATTGGGCTGCACGTCTGCGCTCTGGCAGCCATATTCTTTTTTACCTGGAAGGCATTGATTCTAATGATTGTGATGTGGTGGGTTGCCGGCAGCCTGGGCATCGGCATGGGATACCATCGCCTGCTTACCCATCGCGGCTACAAGACCTCCAAGTGGATGGAGTATTTCCTGACGACTTGCGGCTCGCTGGCTATCGAGGGCGGCCCGATCGCCTGGGTTGCCACCCACCGCATGCATCATCAAAACACCGACAAGGAAGGCGATCCACATTCACCCATTGATGGTGGTATCTGGTCCCATATGGGGTGGATCATCACCGGTCGCGCCATGCACCAGGATCGCTCCGAACTGCTTCCCTACGTCCCTGATTTGCGCAAAGACAAATTCCATTTGTGGATCAGCAAGTGGCACGCGATTCCTTCGATTGCGCTCGCGGTGATCTTTTATCTAATTGGCGGCTGGCCCTGGGTATTTTGGGGTGTTTTCCTGCGCACTGTCTTCAGCATGCACGCCACCTGGCTCGTGAATTCCGCCACGCATATGTGGGGCTCGCAGCGTTTCGATACGGGTGATCTTTCCAAGAACAGTTTCTGGGTGGCCTTTCTCACCTTTGGCGAAGGTTGGCACAACAACCACCACTATGCCCCGCAATCCGCGCGTCACGGGCTGAAGTGGTACGAGATCGACATGAACTGGTATGGGATTTACACGCTCAAGACGCTTGGGCTGGTTTGGGACGTTAAGCGCGCCAAACTTGCTGAACTCACGAAGCTCCCGGAGATCGAAACACCGCAGCCTGTCCTGAGCGAAACAGGCGACTAGCCCGCCAATCGCAAACCGGCAAAGACGCAATGCACCTTTCTAGAGGTGCAATTCTCCCTTTAAATCTGGGAAGATACGCCTATGCGGCTTCTCCTCGTTGAAGATGATCCCCGGATCGCACATTTCGTTGCCAAGGGGCTCCAGGAACAGGCCTACGCGGTGGACGTCATCGCCAACGGCAACGACGCGGTCTATCAAGTAGAAATCAATGATTACGATGTTGTGGTTCTCGACGTGATGATCCCCGGGCTGGACGGCTTTGCTACTTGTCGCGCTATACGAGCCGCCGGCAAGCGCATGCCTATCCTGATGCTGACGGCGCGCGATGCCACCGAAGACCGCATTCTTGGCCTCGATTCCGGCGCGGATGACTACCTCACCAAACCCTTTGAATTTGGCGAACTCCTCGCTCGCCTTCGCGCGCTCCTCCGCCGCCCCTCGGAATTGCGCGCGCCACAAATCGTGGTCGGGGATCTCGTCCTGGACACGGCATCACAGACGGCGAAGCGCGGCGCGCGTTCCATTCCGCTAACCAGCAAGGAATACGCACTGCTCGAATTCCTGGCCCGTAATTCCGGGCGTGTCGTGGGCCGTTCGGAAATTGCGGAACACGTCTGGGACGAATCGTTTGATCCCTTCTCCAACCTTATCGAGGTCTACGTGAACCGCTTGCGCCGCAAGATCGATGAAGGCGCTGCAAAGCCTCTCTTGCAAACGCGACGAGGCAGCGGCTATGTGCTTGCGGCCCCCTTGGATGCCGCTGCCCCGACGGCGCGAAAATCCGCGGGGGGACCCGCGCCCGGCAATTCGAGAAAATCGCATGCTTGATTCGGTGCGTCTGCGGCTCACCGTTTGGTATACCGCTGCGGTCGCAGTCGTATTGATCCTGCTCGCCTGTCTCACCTATTTTCTTTACGCGCGTAATATCGCACAGCGCACGGACAGTAATCTCGTCGAACTGACGGACGCGTTCACGACGACCTTCAATGCCGAACTCCCGGCTGAAATCGGCTCCGATGCCCCACAAAAAGCGGCGCGCGAAGCCATGCTGGAGCACCGTTTCCGTGGCGTTGTCTTCGTCTTCCTGGATGATAGAGGCCAGCCACTCTTGAGCTCGCTGGAGCTCCCTGCGGGCGCTTTTTCGATCGAACATCTCACACCCGAATTTTTTGCTTCGCCCGGGTTTCTCGCGTTGCGTTCTCTGGCCGGTTCTCCACGGCCATTTCGGACAATTCATGCCGGCAGGAGCGGCTTTCGCGCTTACGCTCGCACGCTCTCTGCGGCGGGGCGCGCATACATTCTTGTCGTGCTGCAATCCCGGCATCCACAACAGGAGTTGTTACAGGACATCCGTTCCACTTTTCTCCTGATTATTCCGATTGCCCTCCTCCTTGCCGGACTGGGCGGATATTTTCTTGCCCGCAAAAGTCTTTCCCCCGTTGCCGCAATGGCCTCCAAGGCACGCACCATCGGCGCCGCGAACCTTCACGATCGTCTGGGCGTATCCAATCCACGCGACGAACTTGGCCAACTGGCGATCTCCTTCAATGAGTTGCTGGACCGGTTGGAAGATTCCTTCGAGCGGCAGCGCCGATTCATTGCCGATGCTTCGCATGAATTGCGCACTCCGGCAGCGATTCTGCGGGGGGAGGCGGAAGTTACACTGTCGCGCCCCGAACGCACGCCGTCTGAATACCGCGAAGCGCTCACCATCCTTCGCGACGAGTCCCAACGCCTGGCACGCATCATTGAAGATCTCTTTACCTTGACGCGCGCCGACGCCGGCCAATACCCCATTACCTCGCGGGACTTCTATCTGGACGAACTTGCGGCCGACGTGCTGCGCCACGCCCGTTCTCTCGCACTCGTGAAGAACATCACCCTTACTCCTTTGACTGAGGCGGAATTGCTCTTCCATGGCGATGAAGCCTTGCTGCGGCGGTTGCTCTTGAACCTGTTGGATAATGCAATTAAGTACACGCCCGCGGGCGGCACGGTTACCCTTGAGTGCAAGAAGAGTTCAGGGCAGTACATCGTCAGCGTGACCGACACCGGCCCCGGCATTCCTCCGGAATTGCAACCCCACATCTTCGAGCGCTTTTTCCGCGCCGATAAGGTTCGCTCACGCCCGGAAACCGATGGCGGTGGTGCCGGGCTCGGTTTGTCAATCGCGCGTTGGATTGCCGAAGCGCATCACGGCCGGCTCGAACTCGCGCGCTCGAATGCCTCCGGATCCACCTTCAGCGTCACGCTTCCCGCGCTGTGACCGTGGGGCAGCTGCCCGCCAAGTTCCTGTTGGATAGTTTCCCGTTTCACGAGAAGTCCGACGATTTCTTCTGGAAAATCCACAGCACTGGCAGAGCTGCCTTCGGTTAATCCTGCGTTTATCTCGGATTATTTAACCTGTGCAGGAGATGGAGCAGGTGATTGTGTCCTCTCTATCTCGTTTCTTTTGTTATAAGAGGGGGCTGCGCCATCGAATCGTCAGTGTGGTTACTGCGGGCTTCTTCGTGTCAAGACCTATGCGCATTTTCTGCACTGCACCACAGGCTTCGTAAACCAATTTTGCGGAACTTGATCGTCCTTCTCGGCCTTTGTTGTGCTGCCGTCTCCGCGTATGCCCAGGGCGGCCCGCCCTATTACACGAATGACCCTGGCACTCCCGGCAATCTCAATTGGGAAATTAACATCGGTTACATGCCTTTTCTTTACAGCAACCAGTCTCTCTCTCACGTCCCCGATCTCGACATCAACTTCGGCCTTGGTGATCGCATCCAGCTCACTTACGAGAACGCCTGGTTACGGGTCCAAAGTCCATCTTCCTCGGCTAAATTTGGGCTGGGCCAATCCAATCCGGGCGTTAAGTGGCGTTTCTATGATTCCGGCAAGTCTGGCCTGTCCATCTCGATCTTTCCGCAACTCTTTCTCAATAATCCCAACGACGCCGTGCGCCGAGAGATTACCTCCGCGAACGATGTCTTCCTTTTGCCCGTGGAATTCTCGAGAAAATTTGGCCCGATCGATGTGGACTACGAAATTGGGTATCAATTTGTTCGCAAAGGACCGGACGGCTGGCTTACCGGACTCGTCCTCGGCCACGAATTCACCCCAAAATTCGAGATGGACATGGAGCTCTATTCTCAAGGCACTTTCCACCCTTCTGAAAATCAGCCCACGTTCGACTTGGGGGGAAGGTACAAAATCCACAGTCCCGTAATCCTGCTCTTCATGGCCGGACGCAGCCTGGAACCCACCCGAGGCAATCAGTCCTATTTCATCGGTTATTTCGGGATTCAACTTCTGCTGCCTCCAAAATCCTACAACCGGGAGTGATTTCTTGTCCTGTACGAGTGCCCCTTCGTCTGTAACACGCTGCAATTAAAACTTTTGTGCAGGCACACGTCTCCACGCTATCGCAACTCCCCCAAAGAACTGTAACTATTGACAGTTCCCAGGCTGCGCGCGTTCCGGCATTCTTGTGGCTCACGGGAGTGCCCGAGGAACGTTTAGGGTGTCTCCAAAGGTTGCCGACAGTTAACTGGTTTTCCGTGCGCCAACTCTCGAGCAGCCCGCGTAGTCTGCAAGATCGTTTCGTTGTTCTTTGACGGGGCGGAGTTCTTCCAGAAATTCTTGGGCGGAGAATTTCTGGGCTACGTTGGGTTGCTCGATAGCTGGCGCACCTTATCTCCGGACTGGCATTCCCCTGATTCGACCACTCGTTTCTCCCCGCACCGCACTTCATCCCGGGTTGTTTTCCTAGTATTCTCGCTACAGCGAAGACCAGAGAGATTCACCGCGAAATCGCCAAGCAACTTGTTATTCGGGAGGCCATTTGGGAAAGCCGCGCGTGCTTCTTGCCGACGACCATGTCCTCGTCGCGGAAGCCATCAAGAAACTGCTGGAACCTGAGTGCGAAGTGGTGGGGATTGCCGTTGATGGGCGGGCGCTCCTGCGTGAAGCGCCGGCGCTGAATCCTGACGTGGTGCTTCTTGATCTGAACATGCCGCTGCTGAACGGTTTCGACGCCGGCGAACAACTCAAACAATTGCTTCCCAATGTCAAA
>CAYOOS010000022.1:0-16074 GCA_964405585.1 uncultured Acidobacteriaceae bacterium
GTTCGAGAAGTTTGGTATCCAGCAATTGGAGGATTGGCAACATTGGCAATGAGTCCCGCTGATGCTTATCTGAATTGTGTTTATCCCGGCTTCTTAAGAAGGTTGCGGGCCAGCGTTACAGATGCCAGCGCATCCTTTCCAAAACCATCCGCGCCAATTTCATCGGCCCAACCTTGTGTGACGGGAGCGCCGCCCACAATGATCTTCACGTGCGGGCGAAGCCCGTGGCGGTCGACGGCTTCGACGACGTTTTTCTGTCCGGCCATTGTCGTGGTCAACAAGGCAGAAACACCGATGATGTCCGCGTGAACTTCCTTGGCCTTGATGGCAAATGTTTCAAACGGGACGTCCACGCCCAGATCGAACACTTCAAACCCATTTGCCGTGAGCATCGTGCCGACAAGTGTTTTCCCGATTTCGTGGATATCGCCCTTCACCGTTCCCAGCACGACTTTGCCGAGCGATTCGCGGACCGAACCACTCTTTTGAAGCTCGGGCTCAAGCGCGGAAGTTGCCGCCTTCATGGCTTCGCCGGCGAGCACCAGGTCGGGGAGAAACATCTCTCCAGCTTCGAACTGTTGCCCAACAAAATTTATTCCGGGGACGAAACCATGAGTAATCGCATCGAGCGGATGAATGCCCTGGACAATCGCTGACTGGCAGAGCTCCCCTGCGCGCTCCGGATCACCATCAATGATGGCCTGTTTCATCTGCTGGAAGAGTTCATCCTGCATGAATCCCTCGCGTCATCAGGAATCAGGTGCCCGAAACCGGCAAATTCCAGATGAAATCGAAACGGGGTTGAGCTGATGTTGCTGAGCGGCGGAAGAGAGCTCTGTCTCCCCTCCCCATTCGGGCCGCAAAATGCGAGGAAGCAAGAGACCCGGGAGCGTATCTCAATGATATGTGCGAGGCTTGCTGGTGTCCACACGCGGGCGCGGCTTTCTCGGCGTGCTGGAGGGGCGAGGATGGCTAGATTCTGGTAGGCCACCCGGGTTTTCATTGATTTCGCGCTTCAGTTTTTCTTTGCGGCAGAATTGGGACGGATTTTTTCCGCCGGCACGATTCCTTCGCCTTCAAGGATGCTGTAGAACTTGTCCGCTTCCAACTTTGTGATCGTTTCCACTTTCCCGGAGGGCCAACGGATCTCCAAGCTGTCGATCGTGGTGGCCTTGTCCAAGCCAAAGTGGAAGCGCAAATCGTGTTGCGAGAGGTAGCTTCCACCGCTATGAATTTCGCTGGTTTGTGTCATTCCGCCGGCGACGAGTTTCAAGCGCGCACCAATCGCCAAGCGGTTGCTCCGGGTTCCCGCAAGTTCAAAGCTGACCCAGTGTTTGCCGGGAAGCCCGTGATTGCGCAGGATCATTGGGGAACCGACGAGGTCCTCGACTACCAGATCCATGTTGCCATCGTTGAAGAGGTCGCCGACGGCCAGACCGCGCGAGACGCGTGGTTTCTGGATCGCCGGGCCAGCCTGATCGCTGGCATCGCAAAAAGTACCGTCTCCCTGATTGAATTGCAGGAGCTTTGGTTCGCGATACTTCGCTCCAGACGTGAACCGCTCGGCTTGAGGATACACGTGGCCGGCTACAGTGAACAGGTCCAGCCAACCATCGTTATCCAGATCCACAAAAGCAATTCCCCATTTAACTAATGGAAGAGATGGAAGACCGATACCCGACGGATAGGAGACATCCTGGAAATCCCATTTACCTTCGTTGCGATACAGAGGGGTGTTATCCAAGGCAAAATCGGTCATCGCGAGGGAAGGGCGCCCATTGTGCAAATAGTCGCCGACCGCGACGCCCATGCCGGCTTGTTCGTGGCCGTCCTCGCCCAAGGCCGCACCCGATTCCAGACCAATGTCCGTGAATTTACCGTCGCCATCATTGCGATAGAGAAATGCCGCCGTGGAATCGTTCGCGACATAGATATCCGGACGGCCGGTGTTGTTGAAATCTTCCCAGATGGTGGTCAATCCGTAGTAGCCGTTGGGGTCATCCACGCCCGCTTTCTTTGAGACATCGGTGAACGTGCCATTCCCATTGTTGTGAAACAGAGAATCACCCGATCCCTTCAAGCCGCGAGGGCCGCATTGCACTTCCACACCCATGAACCTGCAGGTTGAACTGCTACCAAATACCGGGAGGTGATGAAGATCAAGATCGACATAGTTCGTAACCATAAGGTCAACGAACCCGTCATTGTCGTAGTCGCCGAATGCTGCGCCTGTGGACCAACGGCCATCGGCAACGCCCGCTTCCCTGGTCACATCGGTGAAAGTGCCGTCTCCATTGTTGCGATAAAGAACGTTGCCGCCAAAGCAGGTGACGTAGATGTCCGGCCAGCCATCATTGTTGTAATCCGCGACGGCGCCGCCCATTGCAAAACACGTTGTGCCGATGCCGGCCTTCTCTGTGACATCGGTGAATGTGCCGTCGTGATTGTTGTGATAAAGCGCGCCGTGCGCTTTTTCTCCTTTGAGGGCCATCTCGACGGTGGGTGCATTGGTGAAATAAATGTCCGGCCAACCGTCGCGATCATAGTCAAGCAGGAGAACGCCCCCGCTCATGGACTCGATGATGTAGCGTGCTTCGGGCGCGGAAATGTGTGAAAAGTGAATGCCCGCCTTTTGCGTGACATCTTCGAGCTGCGGAATCGGGCGATCCTTGCATTGTGTGGTCTTCGCTGTCGGCGGCGGCGCCACACCTTGACTCACTCCCTGACCAAACATCTCGCAGGGTAGCGCAAGAGCACAGATAAGGAGCAAACACAACGCGATTGACAAGCGAGTCATCTGGACCCTCTGCGAGATGGAAGTTTGATTTACAGTTTAGCGCACACGAGAAGCGGCTAGTCCTGGACGTCGCAATTCAGATCGCGATGCGCTTTAATGCGCGAGCCATTGATAACTGACGAAAGCCAGTTTCTTGCTGTCTGGCGCCCAGGAGGGGACGTTAATTGTCCCTTGCCCCCCAAACAGTTTGGCCAGCACGGTGATCTTTTTATCCGACAGCGACATCATCCGCAACATTACGTCCTTGTCTTCGGGGTGACCCTTCACACTCAGGTCGTAGGAGAGAAAGACCATCCATTTTCCATCCGGGGAGATGTGGGGAAACCAGTTGTTGTGTTCGTCGAAGGTGACCTGTTCCTGCCCGGTGCCATCGGCGCGCATACGCCAGATCTGCATCTGCCCGGTGCGCTCGGAATTGAAATAGATGTACCTGCCGTCGGGAGTGTAATCCGGGCCGTCGTCGAGGCCGGGCGCTGTGGTGAGTCGCTTTTCCTCACCGCCCGTGACGGGAATGGCGTAAATATCAAAGTTGCCGTTGCGCTCGCCAACGAAGGCGAGCGTTTTGCCATCGGGTGACCAGCCGTGCCAGTAGGAGGGCGAGTATTGCGTCAGGCGCTTCGGCACGCCGCCTGCGATCGGAAGGACATAAACGAGCGAGCGATGGTCTTCCTGCGATGAATCGCTGATGGCCAACAAGTGTCCATCAGGCGAAATGCCGTGGTCGTTGTTACAACGGTTCGCGAAACCTGTATCAATCGTCTCGGGCGTGCCGCCGGTCACGGCGATTTTTTCGATGTGGCCGTTGCGGTTGAAGAGAAGCGACTTGCCATCGGGCATCCAGTTGGGCGCTTCGAAGCGTCCTTGGGCGACGTAGACGACGCGGCGATCCGTGGATTCGATGGGGACTGTTTCGAGGGCGCTATAAAGAGCGGGTTGGCCGGAAACCGTCAGGGGCGCCTGCAATTGGACATTGGTGAATACGGCCTTCTCAATCAAGTCCTTTTCATGCGAACAAACACCGATGCCCACGTAGTAATCGCCGTGAATCGGAACGCGGATGGAACCGCCCGCAACCTGAGTGGGGTCTCCCGCTTTTCCGAGCAGCATATAGATGTAATCACCGTGTTTTTCGAGTTGAATACGGCGGGGCGCGGAGAGATTCGACTGAATTTCGTGTGTCGTTGCTCCCGTCTCGTCGCGGTATTGCAAAGAAGTCAGGCCTTCGCCGTGCAGGGCTACATCGGCATAGGCCGAATCGGCGTCGAGCGTCTGGCGGACCATGACCACGGCCTTGCGATGGGGATTCTTGCCTTCGCCTATGAAGTTCACATCGGCGGCGATGGAAACGTCTCCGGAAACTTTCTTCCACACGAACTGGTAGGCATCAGCGGTGAACCACATGTTTTCGCCGCTGCCGGCCAGGGTGTAGCTCTGCTTGGCGGCGTCGTAATTCACGGAACCGGAATGGAGAACCGTGCCTACGTCTCCATGCCCTTCGAAGATTCCGACCGGTTGCGCTCCCGGTCCTGCGCCGAGTTGTGTTGCGACGCCAAAAATGAATAATGCGCTTGCAAGTAGCAAAAATAATCGCGACATATCAGCCTCCACTTTCCTGTCCTACCGGACTCCCTTTTCACTCAGATTGCGCAATCTCTCCGTCACATTCAGTAATGCCCGTCCATCGTGGTACGCCGCTTTCCAGATTTCGCCCTTCGCGGTGCTGGCGGGTTTGCCGTTTGGCAGAATCGAGCCGTAGTCGCCATGGAATTCCGGGTCAATCTGGAATAGCTTGATGAATTGCCACTGGAGTTGGAATGCCTTCCAGTAGCGTTCGTCTGTGCGGCCATAGCGTTCGTGCATCATCAACAATGCGTTTAGCCCTTCAAATTCCACCCACCAATCCTTCGACTTGATTTCAGGCTTGCCGTAGGCCGTGCCCTCTGCGAAAAAACCGCCATTGGTGGAATCCCAGCCATAGGCAAAAGCATGATCCACGAGCATCTTGGCCATGCGCTCCGTTCTTGGATCGTGACCTTGCCCCAGGACATCTTCTGCTTCGAGCATCAAGTAGGCAGTCTCGACATCGTGCCCGTAAGAATCGTGCTCCGGAAATGGCCGCCAATCATTGGTGAAGTAAAGATTCATAGCACCGGGCTCAACGCAAACTTTATCGCGGACAATGGCCAGCAATTCCTGCAGACGGTTGCGCAGCGTGTCGTCTTTCCAGACTTCATAAAGTTGCGTAAACGACTCGAGCAGGTGGATATGCGTATTCATGGATTTGTAACCAATGGGAAAGCCAGCAACCGGGGAGAATTCGATCATTCCGGATTCGGGATGACCGGAAATGGGCTTTCCGTCTCGCGTCAGCCATTCAAAGTACCCGCCATTTTTGGCATCGTGCGCGTGTTCATCAATCCATCGGAAAGCGCGCTGGCATAGTTCCAGTGCTTGAGGATCGTGCGTGGCCTTATACTCCGCCGCGGCTCCATAAAGGGCGAAACTCATTCCGTAAAGGTGTTTCCCATCCGTGTAAAAGGGCGAAATGCTGCCGTCGTCCTGAAGTCCCCAGTAGAATCCGCCATCTTGCTTGTCCCATAAAACATTACGGAGATAGTCCAGGCCGCGCCAGGCAATCGGGAGGTAATCGTCTTTTAGTTCCGGCCGGCGGATTGAAATTGTGGAGGCTACCCAAGTCATACGGCCCTGGAAAACGGAAAACTTACCCGTGCTGGGCTCGGCCTTCCAATCGCGCGAGAAATTGGAGTTAAACCCGCCGTTGGCATTGTCCACTGTGCGCGGAAACCACACGGCGAGAATATCCTGGCGCAACATAGTCTCCGCTTCATCCTGGAATTTCCTGTAGTTCTCTGCGTTTGCCAGCACATAGATGATTTTCGCGGGGGGCGCGGACTTTTCCTTTTCGCGTTCCTGCGCTTTGCTGATTAATGGAGTGACTAGGGCCAAACCAAACAAAAGAACCGCCGTTCGTTTGCCGACTTCCTGCCACATAAAATCCTCACCTCCAGAATGCTTCCCTGCTCAAGGTCTGCTGCTTCGTGAATCCCAAAAGTCGCGCCTCGATGGATGTTCTAGAACATTCAGGCGCTGCTAGTGCTTCTCAGGCATCAGATTGCCAAACAGCGTGAATTCGTTCTTGGCGGCGAAGGCCTGCTGCGCGCCACGCAAATCGTTTCCTGAAAAGAGCCGCTCGCCGGTGAGGTCAGTGCTGGAAAGGAAAACGGAGGTGCCCGCGGCAGCCTTGCTATTCCTGATGGTCACATCCTGCCCGCGACGGAGAGCAATCGATTCCTTCGCGGTGGTGTGGGGCGCCTGGCGGCCGTAAAATCCATCCACGGTGAGGCGCTTGAAATCCTCGCATTCGATGGCATTCGAGAAGTAGGCGGGAACATCATCTGCCCACTCGATGGTCAGGCCACGAATATCGAATCCATCGATGTAGCGCGCGTAGAGCCCTGGAATATCGTGCTTGAAAACGGCATTGGCCTTTTCCGTGGCCGTCCAGCGAAAATCGAAGTTACCGCCTGCCATTTCGCTGACTTTCAGCCGAGGCGCGCGGATGTGGAACTTCACCTGATCGAAGACGATGTCGTGAACCCAGGCATTAGGGTCGCCGTAAGCGACGATGCCTCCTTCGGCTTCGCCAGTAATGTTGGTGAAACGAACATCACGCACTTCTGGCTTGGCGCCCGCACTCGTTGGCGGGCCAACGGCAATGAAGATGGGTTCCGCTTTGCCCCACCAGTGGCCGGTCAGGAGTTTTGTGTCAATCACGATCGAGGAAAAGAGCACGTGAGCCGTGGTTCCGCTGCGTTCAAAAATGCCGATGCCGCGGTTGGAATGAATGGTGAGGTTGCTGAAGGTGGCGTACCGTGTGCTCTCCATGCGAATCGAGGCGGAACGCGATTCCAGAGAGGAATTGGTGACGCCAACGTTCTCGCTGCCGTAAAAAGCAAAATCATCGTCGCCGGCATGGATATCGCAGTCCGAAAAATGCGCGTCCTTGCAGGAAAGACAGTCAATCCCGTCATTATTAGGAAGCAATAGGTCGTTGAAGATGTGAACTCCCGTGACCACGATGGCTTGCGAGTGATCGAGGTGAAACGTCCAGTTGGGAGCATTACGGAAAGTGATGTCACGCACCAGAATGTTGCGGGACTCCGCGAAGACGATCATTGTTCCGGGGCGGCCTGACGTCTTGGTCTCAACGGGGCCATCACCCAATTCCAATATTCCCTTCATGAAGTTTGCACCTTGCCGCGTGTACTTCGGGTCAAAATCCATCCCGTTATGAGGCACGTTGAAATCAAAGAAGTCGTCGCCGCTGCCATCGATCACGCCGTGCCCGACAATGGCGATGTTCTGCGCTTTTCGCGCAAGGATGATTCCGAGGAGGTTGCCCTCTCCTGTGCTGTTTGTCCCGTACGTTTTCCCAAAGCCATACTGATCGATGGGAGCGTAGTCGGCGACATTTTTGCTTCCTTGGATGACCGCGCCTGCTTCCACATTCAGCGTCACATTGCTCAACAGTTCGAAGGTTCCCGTCAGATAGACGCCTGGCGGGAAAATGACGTGACCTCCGCCTGCTGCATTGGCTGCGCGGATGGCCTTCGTGATGGCCGCAGTGTCGAGTGTTTTCCCGTCTCCCGTTGCACCAAAGTCCCTCACATTGGAATCGCGCGGAACCGGTGAGGCCCATATAAAAGTGCCAGAAATGCTGCAGAGTCCACCCAAGAGCAGCAATCCTGTCAATACCAGCCGCACTGCCGTGAGTTTCATCTGCTTCCTCTCGTTTACTTCTGATCGCTCAAGACCTGGTCCGCCGCTAACACCAGAAACATGTAATTCGACGATCCGCCACCCAATACATATTCCATCTGCTGCCACAAGTACGGAAAATCCTTTAGCTCAGGAAAATCGGGACGGATCAGCGCGGTCCCGGAAGCGACGCCGCCCGGGATATAAGTCCAATCGGCACGGTTGAAACCGTAGGCGACCGTCGTCGAACGCGCTCCAACGCCGGAAGCAAACGAGGCGGTGTTTTCGCCAGGATGGACACCCAGAACGAAATTCAACGCGTTCAGCATGTAGTCGGCGCTAACGATATCCGGAAATGCCCGGTGAAGATAATATTGTTCGCGGCCAAAGCGCTGAATGTCCCAGCCGGCGCCCCAGATATACGGGCGGTAAGGAACCCCGAAGGGCGTTGCGGCCTGCTTCTCGACGGTCTGGGCGAAATTTGTGCGCACCGCACTTCGGATCTCCTCCACAAAAGTCTTGTCATGGATCACGCCCGCGATACGGGCAACGGACCAGCCCGTACGGTCGATCTGAGCGACAATCTCTTTGCGATGGTCCAACAGAAACTGTTCGTACTCCGGTTTCTTCGTGGTCAACAGGAGTTCGCTATCGGCGGCAACCCTCTCCGGAAATCCTTTCGTCGTGATGCGCTCCTGTTTCCAGGACTCTTCCGCGGCGGCAAGGCACTCTTGCGCCAACTTGGGATTCATCTCCTTCAACACTCTTCCAGCCGCCGCGAGCGCTGCGATGGCCTTGTATTCGTGCGCCGCGTTTTCTTCCGTGAAAACCCAGCGATCATCCGTAAGCGCGGAGTGCGTTCCTGTTTTTTCACCCGCGTGGAGCGCTGGATCATAGAACAAGTTATCAGTGGCGTTGGTGGTGTCTCCCAGCATGGTGTACTGGTGGAGATTCGAACTGATGATGCCGCGGTAGAACCGGCCCATGGAATTGTAGCTGCCTAGAACAGTAAGAACCCCGTGCTCCACTTGCTGCAGCACGTCAGGCTTGCCATCCGGTTCGTGAATTTTGACCAGGTGCTTGGCCTCATCCACAGTGGTGTCATCGTAATTCAACCCAAACGACTCATAAGCAGAGGCAAGTATGGAAACCTCATCGGCCTGCGACTCGATGCGAAGATCGTCGTCTCCCGCGTCATGCCAGCCACCTACATCCAAGCCCGGCACAGTTTCGCCGGGTTGGTATTTCGTCAGGGTGGAAGGTCCTTGCAAATAGCCGTCGAAGTGGTTGTGATTCGTCGGCGCCATGCGGGCGTCATCCAGGTGACAGGCTCCGTGCCAGACGCGGTATTGCTCTTCCACGCGCATGTGGCACATCTGGATGGGGAGGAAATGCTCGAGTACCGGTTGCCAGACGCCGCGTTTGAAGACATCAGGCGAAATCTGAAACGCCTCTGTACGGAATTTCCCATATTCGAGAACGTACATCCCGGGCTTGGTCACCGACGTAAAATCAAACTGTTTGTAGTTGTAGCGAAGAAACTTCCCCCACGGCGTGGCCTTGCCGGAAAGGACTTCCTGGTAACCGCCATCCTCGGAGATGCGCTTCACAACAACGCGGTCATCACTGCTATCGGCAGCGTCAAATTCGAGAATGGCGGTCTTTTTCTGATTGGGGTGATAGCCCACCTGGGAAACGTGCACGACCGGCCCGTAGCGCCAGTCTGGAATCGCATGTGGCAGGACAACCCACTCGATGGCACCTTTCGTCGCACCAGCAGCCACAAGGGAACGCACTACAAACCAGCCATTGTTGTGTTTGTTCCGCCCATCGTAGAGCTGCAAATCTCCGGTGCGGCTTTCGATGAGGAGGCGTTGCGCGTCAATTTCCGGAGCAATGGAGAGACGCCGTCCGCTGGCGAGCGGCACGGGCTGCACTTCCCCGTTCTTTTCTATTTGATCCGGCCCATTGCCTTGGCGTGGGAAAATCCCCGAGTGCTCGTCCAGATACCAGGTCTTGCCGAAAAGCGAACCAGGATAAAGCTCCAGGTTGAAGCCTACAGTGCCAACGAAAGCAGCCGGGAGAGGTTGGTCAAGATCCACTACGATGCGTAAGCCTTGGCCCTCGCCACGCACGCGCACTTGATAAGAGAAATTTAAGTCCGGGTAATCGATGGGATTGTAGCCTTTGCGATTGCGCGCGGGGTCCGGATACGAAAGCCAAGTGGTAATCTCATTCGCCTCTTTCTGAACCTCACGCTTGTCCTGTTTGGGCATGGGCTGCCACTGGCCGGGCGTGGGATCCAGGCGGATATCTCCGTTCGTTGCCACGCGCACTCCGTTCTGAATGATGCTAACTCCCGCCTGATGCCCCTCGGGGTAAATGTCCTGGAAGACCATGACGTTCAAGCCGGGCAACTCAAAGTATTCCTTATCATTCAGGCGCAGCATCGGGCCCTGCCCTTCCTGTGCTTTCAGGACGCACACGGCCAGGATGGCCAAGAGCGAAGCACTTACCACTCGTATTGTCCGCATGGTTTCTCCTCAGTGGGCGCGCAGAAGTTCGAACATTTCGCGATCGAGTTGGTGCTCCTTGAAATCCTCGTATTTTACGTCGCTGCGATCGCTCTCCAACTCCCCGAGTGACCCTCGCAAATTCCAGAGCGCGAAACCCCAGCCCCGGTGGCACACACCAACGCCGCGTCCTTCACAAAGATCCCGTGATTCAAGACTACCCCGCGCGATTATAAGCCACAGTTCTTGTAATTCACTTAGAAAATCGTTTATCTCTTCCGGAGAAGATGGCCGCCATCCAATGACACCAGGCGATAGTGTTTTGTTGGTGTGATTTATTGAAGGAAGTTCGAGCCTGGCCGTGGCCACGAATCTGAGTGCGGCTTGATTTGTTATGTCTGTTAGCATGTCATCGTGTTGCTTCCTTTCGTGTCCTTCCTGGTACATCTTTTTCATCAAGATTGGGATAGAATACGACTAAGTATATGGTGTCGGCTCGTCACAGTGGCGAGCCTGTGGCAACCCGGACCAGTCCCGGTTCTTCGAGGAGATTCCTCTAACGAGGATCTGAACCATTTATGAAATCGACGAAATTACTTCGCCCGCGCAAATCTGGCGCGGTTACGCTGCGGGCGGTTGCAGACCATTTGGGGCTTACGGCCGGCACGGTTTCCGCGGTTTTGAACGATTCGCCGGCAGCGCGTTCCATCCCGGCACATACCCGCGCACGGGTGATGGATGCTGCGCGTAAACTGAATTATCGCCCCAATTTTTTTGCTCGATCGCTGCGTGTGCAGCGCAGCCTGACCGTAGGTGTCATCGCGGAAGAGATTGGGAACGTCTACGGCGGGATGGTCTGCAGCGGGATCGAAGCGTACCTCCGGGAGAATAATTACTTTTTCCTGACGGTCGCCCATCGGCACGATCCGGAGCTCTTGCGGAGCTACTCGCAAATGTTGATGTCGCGAGGCGTCGAGGGGATCATCACCATCGATACCTCGATTGGCCACCAACCCTTGCTGCCCACGGTTGCTGTTGCCGGCCATCAAAAAGTCGAGAACGTCACCAATATTATTCTGGATCATCACCGCGCCGCGGAATTAGCCCTGGGGTACTTGAAACAGTTAGGCCACCGGGAGATCGCTTTCTTGCGCGGGAGCTTGCAAAGTTCGGACACCATTTCGCGATGGGACGCCATTCAGGAAGTTGCGCAGGAACTCGGCATTTCCATCCGCCCGGAACTGATCGTCCAGTTGGAGGGATTGGAATCGACTCCCTTGCTGGGCTATCCATCGGGGAAGGCACTCCTTGCGCGGAATGTTCCGTTCACTGCGCTCTTCGCCTATAACGATATTTCCGCTCTCGGAGCGATGCGCGCTTTTCAGGAAGCGGGGCTGCGCGTTCCCGAGGATGTTTCTGTTGTGGGATTCGATGACATCGCGCTCGCGACTTATTCCATTCCGCAGATTACGACAGTGCGCCAGCCACTTTCCAAAATGGGGCGCATTGCGGCGCAAACGTTGCTCGATCGTATCGAAGACCGCGCGCCCTTCGTCGAGGAGATCGCTATTGAACCGGAATTGGTCGTGCGTGCTTCCAGCGGGCCGCCGCGCGCGTAGATTCAGTCCTACATTCCACTGTTCTCGGAATCGCCCTTGCTGCGTTCGGTTGAGCTTACTCAACACCTACCGGGCGCGAGCCACGCAGTCCATAAAAGGCTATATAGAGGTAGCAAATTACCGGCAGAAGAAATGCGTGATGGATGCCGATTTTATCTGCAATGGCTCCCTGCGCGACCGGGAGAATTGCTCCTCCAACAATCGACATAATCAGCAAGCCCGAACCGTCGCCGGTACGAGGACCCAGCTTGGCGATTCCAAGTGTAAAGATGCTTGGGAACATGATGGAGTTGAAGAAGCCCACCAGGATGATGCTCCACATGGCCACATGGCCCGTGGTGAGCATGGATGTCAACACCAGTGCGCAAGCGAAGAACGCGGAAATCCCCAGAACAGTTCCCGTTTTCACTTTCTGGAGAATGGCCGAGCCGATAAAGCGCCCCACCATCGCGCCGCCCCAGTAATAGGCCACAAACTTGGCCCCGATGAATTCCGGCAAGTTTCCGATTTCCGGTTCCTTGAAGTAGTTGATCAAGAAGCTCCCAATCGATACCTCTGCACCAACGTAGACAAAAATCGCAACGCAGCCGAGGATCAGATGCCGGTACTTCCACATGCTCCCCTCGTGACGTCCATCGGAATGTCTCTCCACTTCAGGGATCGCCGGCAGTTTGAATAATCCGATCACAACGGCAAAGGCAAGCAGGGCCAGTCCGATTACGACGTAGGGCAGTTTCACGGTGCTCGCCTGATTCACGCGCATAGCATGTAGCGCGGTCGCGGACATATTTGCGATTGCGTCTTTGTTTTCGACCACAGTGCCCAGGATGAACAATCCCCCGACATACGGTCCCACCGTCGTCCCGAGCGAATTGAAGGCTTGCGCCAGATTCAAGCGGCTGGAGGCGGTTTCTGGCGGTCCAAGAACGGACACATATGCATTCGCCGCAACTTGCAACGCGGTCATGCCCGCTGCCAGCACCATCAAAGCTCCAAGAAAAAGGGGATAAGACAGCGCGCTGGCTGCGGGCAGGAACAGGAAGGCGCCGAGGGCCATGGTTATGAGCCCGACTACCATCGTTCTTTTGTAGCCAATTGCATCGACAACTTTTGATGCGGGAATTGAAAATATGAAGTAAGCCAGAAAGAACGCAAATTGAATCAACATTATCTTCGTATAACTCAAACTAAAGACGGACTTCAGATGGGGCACCAGAATGTCGTTCAGAACGGTCACAAATCCCCAGAAAAAGAACAGCACTGTTACCAGTGATAACGCGGCTGGATACCTTTCACTTCCGCCCGCCGCCGCTGTTGTTTGCGAATTCCCCGTGCTCACCATGGCCATGGTTGTCGCGTTCCATTTCTCCGCGTCTTCGCGGGACGTGCCGTGCTCATCTTGACACACCTCTCGACCACATCCCCAATTTTGTCAATTTCCCGTGCACTTCTTGGAATGATTGTAAAAGAGACGCAGTGCCGCTATTCTATTCACCAATACGAGATTCGACCATGAAAATTTCTGAGTGTTTCCTGATTTTACTTTGTTCACTCCTCCCGTAGTCAGCTTCCACCATTCTTTCGCGTCGGGCGGCCCTCGGCATCATCAATGAGCACACTAAGCAGATCGTCGCCAGGGACGGCTTCTAAGTTCGTGTCAATATCCGATATTGCCTATGTCAGGCGTGGGAAACGACTGCCTGTTTCATTTCCGCGATGTGCGCGAGGGCCGCTTCAAGCACGTCTAGACCTTCGTCGAACTGTTCATCGGTGACGACGAGCGGCACCAGGATGCGCATGACGTTGCCCAGAGTTCCCGCCGTAATGGTGATGAGGCCGTGCTCGTAGGCGTACTTTGCCAACTCCTTGGTTTCCGCACTGGCGGGCTCTTTGGTTTCGCGATCGCGGACAAGTTCAAACGCACACATTCCGCCGAGAGCGCGCACATCACCGATGAGTGGCCATTTTTTCTGCCAGCCCTTTACACGTTCCTCGAACCGCTTGCCGAGGGCCGTGGAACGCGCCAGCAAGCCGTCCTTTTCGATGGCTTCGATGGAAGCAAGGGCTGCAACACACGCTGCTGGATTGCCGGCGAAGGTGCTGCCAAGTCCGCCCGGAATCGCGGCGTCCATAATTTCCGCGCGCCCGGTTACGCCGCCGAGAGGCAATCCGCCACCGATGGATTTAGCGGTGGCAATCAGATCCGGCTCTATTCCGTAATGTTCGATGGCGAAGAATTTACCGGTACGGCCAACACCGCTCTGTACTTCGTCCGCGATGAGCACAATGCCGTACTTGGTGCAGATTTCGCGCAGAACGGAGAAGAACTCCTTTGGCGGGGCGACGAATCCGCCTTCGCCCAAAACGGTCTCCGCAATGATCGCCGCGACGGAATTGGCTTCTACCACGCGTCTGAAGGTGTCTTCCAGATGCCGCGCACAAAATATTTCGCAGGAGGGATAGGTCTTGTTGTACGAGCAGCGATAGCAGTAGGCGTAAGGGATTCGATAAACCTCGGGGGCGAACGGAGCGAAACCAACCTTGTACGGATTGATTTTGCTCGTGAGCGTCATCGTCAGCAGCGTGCGTCCGTGAAACGCATCCTCGAATGCAATTACGGCGGGGCGTTTCGTGTAGGCGCGGGCGATCTTGACTGCGTTTTCAACGGCTTCGGCGCCGGAATTGATAAACATCGTTTTCTTGGGTCCGCTGATGGGAGCGAGTGCATTCAGTTTTTCGGCGAGAGCGATGTAAGACTCATAGGGAGTCACACCGAAACAGAGATGCAGGAACTTGTCCACCTGCTCGTGGAGCGCCTTTGTGACCAGCGGATGGCGATGGCCAGCGTTAAGGCAGCCAATGCCGCCGGCAAAATCGAGATAGCGATTTCCATCCACGTCTTCGATCCATGCGCCTTCCGACTTCGCCGCGCAGATGGGTGTCACCAGGGCCGGGCCTCGCGGGATGGCGGCGTCGCGGCGCGCTACCAATGCGCGCGATTTGGGTCCGGGAATTTCCGTGCGAATCAGAATCGTTTTCATGGTTGCATGTTCCTTTGTGCGAATTTCAAGCTATCTCTTGCAGACTTTTAGTACCACCCAATTGGAGCTTCATCGAGATTGACGAAAACCTGCTTGGTCTCCAGGTATTCCTCGAGTCCCCACGGCCCGAGTTCACGCCCGAAACCGGACTGCTTGTAGCCGCCCCATGGCGCTTCAACATATGTGGGCTGCATGTGATTCACCCACACGATGCCCGCACGAATGGACTTCACCACTCGAAACGCTTTGTAGATATCGCGCGTCCAAACCGCTGCGGCCAACCCATATGGTGTGTCGTTGGAGATTCGGATGGCTTCCGCTTCGTTTTCGAAAGGGATCACGCTGGCCACCGGGCCAAAGATTTCCTCGCGGGCGATGCGCGAGGAGTTCTGCACGTCGTAAAAAATGGTTGGCTCAACGTAGTAGCCTTTGCCAAACGCCTTCGCTCTGCCGCCGCCAATCGCAGTCTTGGCCTCTTTTTTTCCAATTTCAAGATAGGAAGTGACACGGTCGTACTGTTCTTTGCTGACCAGCGGTCCCATTTTCGTTTCACGATCCAGCGGCGGCCCCAGCTTTATACGTTTGGCCTTTTCTGTCATGGCTTCCACGAACTTGTTGTAGATTTTCTTTTCTACTAACACGCGGCTGCCTGCAGAGCAGACTTCACCCTGATTGATAAACACGCCAAAAAGCGCGCCATCCACGGCCGCTTCCCAATCGGCATCGGCAAAAAATACGTTCGGCGATTTGCCTCCCAGTTCCAACGTTACGCGCTTCAGCGTGTCGGCGGCGCTCTTCACGATGATCTTTCCAACCGCTGCGCTCCCCGTGAAGGCCACCTTGTCTACGCCGGGATGCGCCACAAGGGCCGCGCCCGTGGTTTCTCCCGCGCCGTTTATGACGTTCACCACGCCCGGCGGCAATCCTACTTCCTCAAACCAGTTCGCCAATTCCATCGCCGTCAGCGGTGTCTGCTCGGCGGGCTTAAGCACACAGGTACAGCCCGCCGCGATTGCCGGAGCCAGTTTCCACGCTGCCATCAAGAGCGGGAAATTCCACGGAATAATCTGCGCGGCGACACCGACCGGCTCTCGCAGGGTGAAGCTCAGCGCGTTTGCGGGCACCGGATTCACGTGACCCGTTACCTTATTCGCCAGACCGCCATAATATTCAAAACAGGTGGCCACATCGGCGAGGTCATATTCGGCCTCCACGATGGGCTTGCCGCAGTTGCGGGCTTCCAGTTCCGCGAGCATCGCGGTGTTTTGCCGGATTTTGTCGGCGATCTTGAAGAGAATGCGGCCGCGATCCTGCGCCGTGGTTTG
>CAYOOS010000022.1:16174-20733 GCA_964405585.1 uncultured Acidobacteriaceae bacterium
GGATTTTGTCGGCGATCTTGAAGAGAATGCGGCCGCGATCCTGCGCCGTGGTTTGTGCCCATGGTCCGGAGTCGAAAGCCGCGCGCGCCGCGTTTGCAGCCTTGTCCACGTCGCTGGCGGTTGCCGAGGCTACGTGTGCGATCACCTCTTCGGTCGAAGGATCGTAAACGGGAAAGGTCTCGCCGGAAGAACTGGCAACCCATTGACCATTGATATAGTTCTGGTAGGTTTTCGCCGTTGGCTTTGCCGTTGTAGACATAAACCGCCTCCAAAATCCGTTTTATTCAACCGCCGGGGAACTCGCAGCCAGCTTTCGTGCCGCTTTTCGGCTTCCGTACACATAGAAGAAGAATGCAGCCAGCCCGATGAACAGAAGAGTTCCGCCCACCATCCAGATTTCATACGAAAGCAGCGAAGTGATCTGCTGAGCGGGGAAATAGGCCAGCGCAATGCCGAGGATGGTCGTGATCAACCCGCTTAAGCCCGAGAAGATGAGCGTTCCTTTGCCGTAGTGGCCGCGCACAAATTTCTTATCCGCGGCGATTTTCAAAAGCGCGACAAATATGTAGAGGAACGGAATCAGTTGCAGGACAACCGCAAGCGACAGCAGGCGCTGGAACGATTCCTGCACGCCTCCCGTAGCCACAAAGTTGGCTATCACCAAAATCAGCGAGACGCTCGCGTGCACGATCAGCGCGGCATACGGCGTGGCGTACTTGGGGTGAATCTTTCCGAGCCACGAAGGCAGGTAGGAATCCAGGCCTGCCACGAACGGAATGCGCGCCGAGCCGCCCAGCCACGCGGAGCCAATGCCCGCGATGGACAGGCTGAGCAGAAAAGCGAACGGCGCCACGATCCAGGCAACGCCGACTTGCGAAGCCATGTGGCTTACCGCCTGCACAATGCCCTGCAGCACGCTGATGCTGTTTTTGTCCACGGCCACCAACAACGTCAGAGTCGCGCCAATATAAAGGAAACCGGAGAGGACGCCGCCCCAAGCGACTGCGCCGGGTAAGGTTTTGCGGGGATTTTCTATTTCATCGCCCATGACGGAGGCAAGTTCCAGGCCCACCAGGCCGAAGCAAATGACCCCGAACGAATTCAAGACAAATCGCGGATTGCCGGGAACCTGGAAATCCGCCCAGCGGATGTTGGTGCCAAATTTCAGACAAACGATGACGCCGAGGCCCATCAGAAAAAACGCCGCGACAAACGTGCCTATCCCGCCAAGATTGTTGATCCATTTGCCCACGCCAAGCCCCAAGATGTTCAAAATGACGAGGAGACCGAGGAGCACAACGGAAGCGATCAGGGCAAACGTGCGGTTATCGGCCAGACCCGCGTGGCTAGGGCCCAGCACAAACACTGACACGCCCACGAAATATAGCATCACTGTGGGCACGTACATCATATTGTTCGTCCAGTAGCACCAGCCGGATAGAAAGCCGTGGAAGTCTCCAAATTCTTCCTTGGCCCACAGATAGACACCGCCCTCGCCGGGATAGCGGTGCGCCAGTTCAATCACGGCGATGCCTTGCGGCCAGAAGAATAGAATCAGCGAGATCAGCCACAGCCAGATGGTGACTCCGCCATTGGCCGCGATGGAAGGCAGCACGTTGAGGTTAAAGACGGCAACAACAAAAAGCAGGATGAGGTCACGCCGCCCGAGCACCCGCTTTAAATGCGGCTGCACCGCTTCGGAAGATAGCAAAGTGGCTTTCGCTGTCGTGACCTCGTCGCTCAATCCTGTCGCTCCTCAGTGTCCGGCAACGCCGACGAATTGAGCGCCGCGCTCCTGCTGGGTCTTGGCCAGCCCGGACGCGACTTCTTCAAACACGGCGAGGTGCTTGTCAATGTCCGCTTCGGTGTGCTGCACGGAAATAGTCCACTGTTCATCCCACCAGTACGGCATCGCCAAAACGCCACGATTTACCATGCCAAACCAGAATTGCCGCCACAGGTCCACATCAATCTTCATCCAATCACGGTAGTTGCGGATTTCCTGCGGGTACAGCATCAGGGCGCCGTTGACCCCTGCTTGGGCCACATACGCTTTCAGGCCGGACTTCTTCAGGATCGCGCGGTAGCCTTCTGCAAGCTTCTTGCCGAGTTTATCCACGTACGCATAGTTTTCGCGGGTGAGCACTTCACGAAAGACGGCAAGGCCAGCAGCCATCGCAAAACGGTTCGTGTTATACGTGCCGCCGTGGAAAACCTTGTGCTGGACGATCAGGTCCATCACCTGGCGGCTTGCGCCAAACGCCGCCAGCGGTACGCCCCCGCCGATGGACTTCGCCAGGGTGATGATGTCGGGCTTCACGCCATAATATTCGCTGGCGCCGCCCCAGCACAGTTTTGCGCCGGTCTTCACTTCATCGAAGATCAAAAGCGCGCCGTTCTTGTTGCAGATTTCGCGCAATCCTTCCAGGAAACCCGGTTGTGGCATACAGATGCCGACGTTCATCATGATTGGTTCCAGGATGATCGCCGCAATCTGACCGGGAAATTGCTTGAAGCGATGTTCGACGCTGGGCAAGCTGTTGAATGTGGCCACGGTCACGTTGTCGAGAACCGGCTTGATGACGCCCAGGCCGCCGGGTACGGAATTCGGCGCATCGATATCGCCGTAGTCCTCTTCTTTCGGCTTCACGCTGACCAATGCGGTGTCGTGCAGGCCATGGTAGCATCCCTCAAAACGCAGAATTATGTTGCGGCCAGTGGCGGCGCGGGCGATGCGGCAGGCGTGCATGGTTGCTTCCGTACCGCTGGAGCCGAAGCGCACCATCTCAACAGGGTAGCGGGCGCAAATTTCTTCGGCCAGTTCCGCTTCCATGCCGTGCGGCATGCCAAAGGTGGTGCCATTCTGCAGCGCCCACTGGACTGCCTTTACTACCGCGGGATGCCCGTGTCCGGCCATGAGCGTGCCAAAGCACAGGTTGTGGTCTATGTACTCATTTCCATCAACATCCACGATCTTGCTGCCATGACCTTCGGCCACGAAGATCGGGTAGGGTTCGTAGGCGCGGTAATTGCTGGCCACGCCCAGTGGAATCCGTTTCTCCGCTTTCTTATGCGCTACCGCGGATTTCGGCGTGCGCTTCTCGTACAAAGCGAGTTCCTTCTGTAATGCTTCTTGCATTTGCGTACTCCATGCAGGCTGGCCTTCCTAAGCGGTCACCTGTGGCAGGTCTGTTCCCTGCGGTCAGTTTCGGCGAGGTAAACTTCGCGGTAATTGGGACGAACTGCGAATC
Source organism: uncultured Acidobacteriaceae bacterium (assembly GCA_964405585.1). GTDB lineage: Bacteria > Acidobacteriota > Terriglobia > Acidiferrales > UBA7541 > Acidiferrum. The sequence goes on from CAYOOS010000022.1 coordinate 19,426, forward strand.
TATCTTACGCCTCCCTCTGTAATCGAAGCCACGTGCTGGAGAGGTTGCGCGTGGCGCCGCATTTCCGTTCGCACAAGAGAGCGCCCTAGCCATACCGGGCGCTTTCTTGCGGATCCAAATCGAACCAGGTGCTACTAGAACATCAGCTTGAGGGCAAACTGCATGACGCGAGGATCGCGCGCTTTGAGCACCTGCCCGAAGGTCGAATCGCTGAAATTCCCGTCGGGGTTCTCAAACTCGGTGTGATTCCAGGCGTTGTAGAATTCGGCGCGGAATTCAGTGCTCAACCGTTCGCTAATGGGAGTTTTCTTGGCGATCACCAGGTCCGTGTTGCTTAACGCAGGGCCGCAGCACAGCGAATGCGGCAGATTGCCAAACGTGCCCAGGGCGGGATCGCCGATATTCGATGTGTTGAACCAATAATTCGCAGTCCCATTCGCGGTCTGGACGCTGCCGGTAGTCTTGGGATTCAAGAACTGCACGTTGCCGGTAACATAAGGCGTATTCGCGTCCTCAAAGAAGTAACTGCTCTCGAGTTCCGCATCGTCCTGAGTCTGCATCCGGATGGGGAAACCGCTCTGGTAAGTGATGATGGCGGAAAGTTGCCAGCCGTTGGCGACTTTACCGGCCATCCCTTCTTTTTTCGGAATGGGCAATTCCCAAACCGGACTGAACACGAAGCGGTTTTTCGCATCCAGCAGCGATAAGCCGCGCGTCGCTTCCGGATTTATGGGGTTGAGTTCGTTTTCGAACGACGCGCCTTGGTCAATCGCCTTGCTAAACGTGTAGGAAGCCTGGAACAGCAGTCCGTGCGAAAAACTCTTTTCCAGCGAGATTTGCAGGCCATTGTAGTTGGAGTTGGCTACCGTGTCTTCCGCGAAGATATTGCTGAACACCGGCACGTTGTCGACCGGGCATCCCGTGTTTGCGATGGGGTTGCAGTTAGGCGAGGAATACGGACGGAGACCAACGAGATTGATGGGAATCCCAACGTTTCCGTTATTTGTCATTGTGCAGCCTGCTGGATTGTGCGGGTTTCCATATGGGCAGGGAATATTCGGCCCATTCGCCACTGGCCCAGGGATGTACGGCATGTGAATGGTCTGGCCTGGCAGGAGCATGAATGAGAACTGGGAGTCCGAGTAAAACGGTCCGCAAGTTCCCGGGCCCACAATCGCATTTAAGTCCTGACATGTCTGTGAATTGCCGTAGTTCAAATCGTGGATGGAAAGCAGATGGTGTGCTTGGGTACCAACGTAGGCGACGCGCAGCAGCATGTCCGAAGCCAACTGCCGTTCAATCGTGAAG